>JAQWBY010000192.1 GCA_028706165.1 Lentisphaeria bacterium
GTCCAGAGTTCGAGGCTGCGGCAGCCTTGGTGGAGGAGCATGCCGCTGCCGTCGGCGGTGTGGCAGCCGCGGGCGTCGCACTGAGCGCGGAAAGGCGTGAAGCCGTAGACCATGTCCATGACGGCGAGGCTAGGGGGGATGAGTTCTGGCGCAAAGGGCAGCGGGTCGCCGGCGTGGAGGCCCAGTGAGGTGCATTGGATGAGGACATCGCAGGACGGCAGGATGGCGGCGATGGCGTCGGCGTCGGCCAAAGGCAGGCAACGCACGGGGCAGGCTGGCGCGGCTAGGCGGATGGTCTCGGCCAGGGCTTCGGCGCGGCTGATGGTGCGGTTGACGAGGACGATTTCGGCGGCGCCATGGACGGCCGCATAAACGGCGGCGGCGCGGGCGGCGCCGCCGGTGCCGAGGAAGAGCTGCCGGGATTGTGCGGTGGCGATGCCGAAGCTTTCGTGGACGGCGGCGGCCAGGCCGTAGCCGTCGGTGGAATAGCCGTGGAGGACGCCGTCGCGGTTGACGATGGTGTTGACGCTGCCGGCGCAGACGGCGTCGCCATCGCGATGTTCGAGCATGGCGAAGACCTGCTCCTTATGGGGCACGGTGACATTCCAGCCGCGATAGCCGTCAAGCCGGAGCTGTTCCATACGTTGGCCGAGTTCTTCGGGCGGCGTTTCGCAGAGTTCGTAGCGTGCGTTTCGCCCCAGGGCGCGGAAGCCGGCTTCCTGCATCTGCGGTGACAACGAGTGGTGGACAGGCCAGCCGATGATGGCGTATTTTTCCATGGACGTGGCTTGCATGTGTGATGGTGTTGATTGTTTTTGTCGGGCGGGCCATTACTTTTTCAGCTTCGCGGACGGTGTCGGCTGCCGCCCGTCGGCAGTCGGGGTTTTGAGGTGAAGTACTATAGTGGAGAATGGCCATGTTTCCTGCCATCGCGGTCTGGGCGCCGCCGGGTACAACGGATGGAGTGCGGCGATGAGTGTAGCCATGTGTGCGGAGACATTACTAGCGGAAGCCGCCGCAGCGTTGCTGGCGGCTGGCGTTGCCAATGGCCGGCAGGAAGCAGGCTGGATCTTGGCGCAGGTGCTGGGCGAGCAGCCGCTGACGGCGCAGCCGTGCAGCGGCGGGACGCCGTTGGCGCCGGCGGTCGTAGCGCGTTTCAATGCACTGCTGGCGCGACGGCTGGGCGGCGAGCCACTGCAGTACATCCTTGGCGACGTGGATTTCCATTGTGTCAATCTGCTGGTGGGACCGGGCGTGCTGATACCGCGGCCCGAGACCGAGCAGCTGGTGGAGTTTGCCCTGGCGCTCTATCCCGGTGCCGGTGCGATCTGCGATCTTTGTACGGGTTCGGGCGCGATCGCGCTGGCGCTGGCGGCGAGTCTGCCGGGGGCTGCGGTGACCGGCATCGATCTGTCGCCGGAAGCGCTGGAATGGGCGCGGCGTAATGGCGAACGGCTGGCGTTGGCCAATGCGCAGTTCTTGTTGGGCGATCTCTTTGCGCCGCTGCCGGCGGACGCGCGTTTCGCCATGATTACCGCCAATCCGCCCTACGTGACGGCGGGTGAGTACGAGCAGCTCGACGCCGTGGTGAAGGACTACGAACCACGGCTGGCGCTGGTCGCGCCCGAGCGCGGTTTGGCTGTGATCAGGCGTATCGTCGAGGGGGCCCGCCGGCGACTCTTGACTGGCGGCTGGCTACTTTGCGAGATCGGTGAAGAGCAGGGCGGTGAAGTCGGTGATATTTTAACGGCTTGCGGCTATGTCAACGTGGCGATACGTCAGGACTATGCGGGCAAGGACCGCGTTGCGGTGGCGCGCTGGCCGGGCGGTGCCGAAGATTGAGTAGCGGCGACCAAGCATTGGCGCTGCCGGCGTCGGCGCCGTGACCTGCGCTTGGCTGGGTAATGGCGACGAACCGACTGTTTCGCGGTTGCGATTGTTTATAGCGTATGCATTTGTTTTGACGATGCAAAGCACGAGGAGAGCGTAAAACATGCTATATCTGTTACTGATTTTGGTAGCCATAGTCATCCCTCTGCGTTATCGGGTGCGGGTGCGCGGTTTGGACGAGTGCATCAAAAAAGGCACCAAGAGCGTCCTTTTTTTGCCCAATCACCCGGCGTTGATTGACCCGGTGATAGTCAATTTGGCACTGTTCTGGAAATTTCGTCCGCGGTCGCTGGTGGACATCAAACAGTTACGTTTCGGGGTGTTGAAGTATTTGGAAAAGACCATCAATATGCTGCCTTTGCCGGACATCGGCATATCGGGCAAGAGCGGTCGTGATGAAGTGCTCAAGCAGATCAACGCCTGCGTCGACTCCCTGAAGGCCGGCGACAACCTGCTGCTTTACCCGGCGGGGCGCATTTATCGGGGCCGCTATGAGAAACTGCGTGGCAACGGTGGTGTCGCGCGCATTCTGGAGGCGTACCCGGAGGTGCGCGTCGTGCTGGTGCGTACGCGTGGGCTTTGGGGGAGTTCCTTCGGGCGCGCCAAGGGCTACCAGAATACCTTTGGTGAAGTCCTCGTCAGCCACATCAAGCATATTTTGCTCAATGGTATCTTTTTCGGCCCGCGGCGGGACGTCAGCATTGAGTTTGTGGAGTTGCCGGACGACTTTCCCCGGCAGGCCGACAAAGACGAGATGAACCGGTACTTGGAGAAATTTTACAATGAGGATGCGCCGCCGAACACCTACGTTCCCTATGTCTGGTGGGAGCGTGGAGGTTCGCGGGTGGTGCCCGAGCCCGATGCGATCAACGTTGCGGTTGACACCCGGTCGGTGCCTGACGAAGTCCGCCGCAAGGTCTATGAGCGTCTGCATGAAGTGACCAGCAAGAAAATCCTGAAGGAGACCGATACACTTGGTACCGACTTGGGGCTGGACAGTCTGATGGTTGCCGAGCTGCAGGGCTGGTTGCAGGAGGAATTCGGCCATCAGGTGAACAATCCCGAGACCCTGCGCACTGTGGGCAGCCTGTTGCTGGCGGCCATCGGTGAGAGCGACGGCATTGAGCCCTTGCGGCCCATTCCGCCGGAGTGGTTTGCCAAAGAGGACGCTGGCCTGCTGCTCTGCCCACGTGGCAATCGCATCACTGACGTGTTTTTGCGCAATGCCGCGGAGGCGCCAAACTTTGTGCTGCTGGCGGATCAGAGCAAGGGCGTCTTCACCAATCGCAAGATCGTCCTGGCGATCATGGCGTTGCGCCCGAGCATCATGGCCATACCCGGCGATCGCGTCGGCATACTGATGCCGGCCTGTGCGATGGCCAATGTCGTTTACTTGGCCGCGTTGTTTGCCGGCAAGATACCCGTGTTGGTCAACTGGACTGTCGGCCTGCGCAATATGCGCTACTGTCTGGACAATGCCGGCGTGAAGACCATCATCACGTCGTCGCAGGTCATTGATCGTTTGGAAGGACGCGGGACGGATTTCACCGGCGTGAAAGAGCAATTCCACTATTTGGAGGACATCGCCAAGGGCATTCGTCTGCCGCACAAGCTGCGCTGTGTGCTGGCGAGCCATTTCTGCTGGCGGAGTCTGCGGCGAGCGGTGGTGCCGGAGATTGCGGCTGTGCTGTTTACCAGCGGTTCGGAGAGTCGTCCGAAAGCCGTGCCGTTGACGCATACGAATATCCTGACCAACCTCACGGCGGCGATGGCGCCTTTGGGGCTGCGTCGCGACGACTGCGTGCTGGGCATGTTACCGCCTTTCCACTCTTTCGGCCTGCTGATGAACTTCGTCATGCCGGCTTGTGCGAGTTTGCGGGTGGCCTATCACACCAACCCGACTGAGGGCGATATGCTAGCGCGGCTGATAGCGGCCTACCGGGCGACGATGATGGTTGGCACGCCGACCTTTATCGCCAACATCCTGCGCCGGGCGAACAGTGAGCAGGCCCGGACGGTGCGGCTGCTCATCACCGGGGCGGAAAAATGCCCCGAGGCGGCCTTTGCGCTCTTCCGGGAAAAATGCCCAGCGGCGGCATTTTTGGAGGGCTACGGCATTACGGAGTGCTCGCCGGTGGTGGCGCTGAACCAGCCGGGCGCGGCGAAGGCCGGTTCCATCGGCAAGATTCTGGCCTGTCTTGAATGGCGGGTGCTGGACCGGGACATGCAGCCGGTGCCGGCGGGCGGCACGGGGATGCTCTATGTGAGCGGCCCGAGCGTCTTTGGCGGCTACATGCACTATGACGGGCCGTCGCCCTTTGTGGAGTTTGATGGCAAGACCTGGTACCGCACGGGCGACCTGGTCAGCGCGGACGAGGAGGGCTTTATCTTCTTCAAGGGCCGCCTCAAGCGCTTTGTCAAGATCGGTGGCGAGATGGTGTCGCTACCGGCCATCGAGGAGGTGCTGCTGGAGAAATACCGCAGCGAGGACGTGCCGCTGCCGCTGGCCGTCGATGCCTTGGGCACGGAAGAACAGCCGCTGGTCACGCTCTTCACGGTGCTGGCTATTGATCGCGAGCAGGCCAATACTGCCTTGCGGGAGGCGGGCTTGTCGCCCATCCACAACATCCGGCAGGTCGTCAGCCTCACAGCCATACCGGTGTTGGGCAGCGGCAAGACCGATTATCAGTCCTTGAAAAAACTGACGGCGAATGGTGGCTGAGACGATGACGACTTCATTGCATATCCATAGCGGTGATGCCGCGGCCGATTTGGCGCGCGGCGTTATTGCCGGCACGCACCTGTCTTGGCACGATCTGCTGATGAATGGGCCGTTGCCGGCGGGCGACGCCGGCGACGCGTGGTATGACGCCCGCGCCGGGGCGCTGGCGCCCTTTGCCGGCAATGCCGACAGAGCCGGGCATTTTCTGCAGCGGAAGGACCGTGAGTTGACGGCGGCCGTCGCAGCCGCGTCTGAGATCACCCTGTGGTTTGACGCCTGTCTCTACGACCAGCTGCTGCTTTGCGCGCTCCTGGCGCATAACCAGGCGTTGCGTGGGGCGCTGTCCCGCGCCTATCTGCTTTGCCTGGGATCGGTGCCCGGGCATCCGCGCCTCCTGGGTTTTGGCGAATTGACCAGCGCCGAGATGCCGCCGTTGCTGGCCTGTCGCGTGCCGCTGACGGCGGCGCACTTGGCGGCGGTCGATGACGCCTGGCGGGCCTTCACCGCGCCGACACCCGAGCCGTGGTTGGCGCTGGCGCGGCGTGACAGTCCACTTTTTCCCTACGTGCCGGTGGCGGCGCAGCGGCTGTTGGAGCAGCTGCCCTGCGTGCGCACGGGTCTGAACCGTCTGGAGTACGAGATACTCTCCGGCGTGCTGGACGGCCTGTCGCAGCCCGTCGCGCTTTTCAAGTACGTTTCTGCGCAGGAAGCCATACCCTATTTTGGCGACACCATGCTGTGGCACGCCCTCAACGCCCTCTGCGATGGTCCGACGCCGCTGCTGCTGTTGCGGGGGCCCACGTCGCGTCTGCCAGTGGCGGTGCCTGCCGCTGGCGAGCCCGAGCCGCCGCCCATCTCGTCCTACACTATCCTGGGCACGCTCCAGGGCATGCGGAGTCTCTGGGGCTGGGGCGACTGGCGCACCCTGCGCCCAGTCAAGCGCTACGTGGCCAATGTGCTGCTGGATGGCCCCGGCGGCTGGCGCTGGGACCGCTGGCAACAGCGGCTCTGCCAAGTGCCGACGGCGACACCGGCGGCGCCGAGCGGCGCCGTTGAGCGGGGAGGAACGCCGCGATGACCGTTTCCCACGCAACGGGGCTTTTGGCGGACTGTGGTCTGATTGTGGCCGCGGGCGGTTCGTCCAGCCGTTTTGGCCATGGCAATAAACTGCTCATGGACCTCGCTGGCCTGCCGGTGTTCTGCCACTGCCTGCGGGCCTTTTTGCCGCTGTTGCCGGCTGGCCATGCCGTGCTGGTGGTGCCGGCCGCCAGCGAGTCGCTCTTTGCGGCGGCGCTGGCGGCCGCCGGGTGGCGCGATCGGGTGCGGCTGGTACCGGGCGGCGCGACTCGGCAGGCGTCGGTGCAGGCCGGTCTGGCGGCGTTACCGGCGGCGGCGGGGATTGTCGCCGTGCAGGACGCGGCGCGGCCGCTGGTGACGGCCGAGCTGCTGGCGCGTTGTGTGGCCAGCGCGCGCGCCTGCGGTTCAGGCGTGGCGGCGCATCGCGTGGTGGACACCATCAAGGCCGCCACGGCCGAGGGCGCGGTCACAGCCACGCCGGACCGCAGGGCGCTGTGGGCGGCGGAAACACCACAGGTTTTTCGTCGCGACTGGCTTGCCGCCGCATACGAGATGGTCGCGCGCGATGGCTTGGAGGTCACAGACGACGCCCAGGCCGTGCAGTTGGCGGGGCATCCCGTGCAGCTGGTGGAATCCCAGCAGGACAACCTCAAAATCACCCGCGCGGCGGACCTGCCGCTGGCTACTTTCATCCTCGCCCAGCGGCGCGCTGAGGCGAACGACGTGACTTGACTTGATTAGTGAAAGGGCGCAACCATGCGATATGACACGACGACCTTTGCCGGTGCCGGTGGGCAGGCCATCCAATGCGACGTGCTGACTGTCCACACGCTGATTATCGGTGCCGGCGCGGCCGGCCTCAAATGCGCGGACATGCTTCACGCCTATGGGGTGCGTGACGTGGCCATTGTGGTGGACCGTCTGGGCAATGGCACCTCCAACAACTCGGGGTCGGACAAACAGACCTACTACAAGATCGGGCTTTTCGGCGGCGAGCCGGACAGTCCCATGGATTTTGCCCGCAGTCTGTTCCAGGGCGGCATGATGCACGGCGATCTGGCCTACATTGAGGCCCTCGGATCGGCACCGGCCTTTTTTGATCTGTGCAAGCTGGGGGTGCCCTTTCCGCACAATGCCTACGGCGCCTACGTTGGCTACAAGACTGATCACGATCCCCGGCAGCGGGCGACATCGGCGGGTCCGAAGACCTCGAAGTTCATGTTTGAAAAGCTACTGGCGCAAGTGCGGCAGGCCGGCACGCCGGTACTGGACCAGCACGAGGCCATCGCGCTGCTGACTGATGGCGACGGCGAAGCGCGGCGGGTGATTGGCGCACTGTGCCTGAACAAAGCCGATCACTACCGCGCTAATTACGGTCTGACAGTGGTAAACGCCGAGAATGTGGTCATGGCCACGGGCGGGCCGGGCGAGCTCTATAAAATTAGCGTCTGGCCACACGGCCAGATTGGTTCGCATGGCATGGCTCTGGCGGCTGGCGCGACGGCCAACAACCTCACCGAGCTGCAGTTCGGGCTGGCCTCGCTGGGATTCCGCTGGAATCTGTCGGGCACCTATCAGCAGGTGATACCGGATTATTACAGCACGGCGGCGGACGGCGTCAGCGAGCGCCGGTATTTCCTGCACGACTACTTTGCGGACATGCCGGCGATGGCCGGCGCAATTTTCCTCAAGGGCTACCAATGGCCCTTCCATGCGGCGCGGCTGCAGCACGGCGGATCGTCGTTGGTGGACATCGCCGTCCATCGCGAGATCAGCGCCGGGCGGCGCGTGTTCATGGACTTCATGCGCAATCCGTCGCCGGGCGAAGGCATGGCGCCCTTTGCCATTGCGGACTTGCCCGACGAGGCGCGGCGCTACCTAGAACGGTCGGGAGCCCAGCAGGCGACGCCCTATGAGCGGCTGCAACACATGAATCAGCAGAGCATTGATCTGTATGCCGAGCACGGCGTGGACCTGCGCGAGCCTCTGGAGGTCGCAGTTTGTGCCC
>JAQWBY010000007.1 GCA_028706165.1 Lentisphaeria bacterium
TCGCAGAGGGCGCGGGTCATCGCAAACCACTCGGGAGATAGATAAGGAATGTTCACTCGCGCGGGCATCATCTTTGGCCGAAATTCGTCTGGAAAGGGATGCAGGCAGACCGCGTTGAGGCCGTTGGCGTGCATGGCGCGCAGTTCCTCAATGAGCATCGGAATGTCCACCTGGCCGTTGATCTGCCAGAAATAAGCCGCCGAACATTCCGGCGGCGGCGTGGTGAGCTGGGAGACGCTGAGCATGGCAAGGAGTCCTCACATGGCGGGTGGCAGAGCGGAGTAATGTGGCTGAGATAGGAGTATTGCGGCCAAGGCCACTTGGCGATACATGAATTTGCCATTGCCGCGCCAATATGCCAGCCGCCATCGCAGCAGATTACGGCGCGACACAATCAAGTATTTGCAGTTGTTACGCTAGTCACACGAGGCGCTGCCAGGCATTACCACGGAAGACGAATGAAACTCCGTTGCGTGCTGCCGCCTTTCTCGCCGCCAGGGCGGACACGCAGGTCCGCCCCTACAAAATTCGACTGTCCTCGCCCGCGATCGACTGCCATCGCTCGCCTTCGACTGCCATCGACTGCCATCGCCCGCTATCGACTGCTATCGACTGTCATCGACTGCTCTCGACTGCTCTCGACTGCTCTCGACTGCTCTCGACTGCTCTCGACTGCTCTCGACTGCTCTCGACTGCTATCGACTGCTATCGACTGCTATCGACTGTCATCGACTGCACTGGGTTGTGATGAATTGTTTTTATCATGATAAATAAAAACTGATCCAATTTTTGCAAAAAAAACAGCCGTCATTCCCTCGTGGCAAGCGTCAAGAGCTGAGCCTATAGCCATTGTCTCTCTGACACGGCGGGCACCGTCGCTACCGTGGGCTGGACAGTCACAGCCTTTGACCTGCGTGCGGAATTATTTTCAAAAAATGAAACAAATATCCATCTAATTGCAATAAGTGTCCATTATTATTCAATTAAAGATGAATTACAATCTTGTTGTTGAATGGCGGGATGCACTAACTTCCTGCCTGTCGCCAACTTGGGTATGGTCATCTGCAAAGAAGGAGTCGTGCCATGAGTCATCGTCGGTTCACCTTGATTGAGCTTTTGGTCGTGATCGCCATCATCGCCATTCTGGCGGCCATGTTGTTGCCGGCCTTGGCCAAGGCGCGGGAGAAGGCCCGCGGTATTCGCTGCGCTAGTAATCTCAAGCAGCTGGGGACGGCAATGTTCATGTATTTGGGTGAAAACAATGACACCTTCCACCATCAGCGTCCCCAAGCAGTTTTTTCGAAATGGTGGCCCGATGTGCTGCTGAATTATGTGGGTGGCAGCAAAGAAATCTTCACCTGCCCCTCGAACCCGGCCAAAGTAAATGAGCTCTATGGAGAAAGTTGGTACGGCACAACCATCAAACCCGTGCACTACGGCTTCAACTATAGTCAATTGGGTACGGCGCCGTCGACTAGTTACACGGTGGGTGAGGTGACTCAGCCTTCCGAAACGATTATTTACGCGGATGCAATTTCCTACACCGTGTATTTCAACAATAACACCATTGCTCCCGGCGATTTGCACAACATGGGAGCGAACCTGACCTTTGTTGACGGTCATGTGGAATGGCGGCGCAAAGTCGCCATTTTCCGCGCTAGCGCCGCCACAACTGAGGCGGTGGCCAAGCCGTGGCTGCGAGTGAAGTAACAGCGGCTGCAGAGTGCAATTTGCCCCCTGGCTTGGCGGCTGGGGGGTATTTTTATTTGCCGGGAGTCCGTTGGCAGGACAGCGGGCGTGGGGCTAGTGCTGCGGGACGGCAACGGTGACACTCTTTGCTCGATGCCACCCGAAAGGACGCACCAAGTAATTTTTCCCTGCCTGCCGTGCGTTCTTATGCCTTCTTTGAGCCGTGAATTAGCCGTGACTGCCGCGTAAACAGCGGGAAAAAGCGCCGCTGGGTTGGACTGCGGCGTGGCGTCAGCCGGTGACGGCCCCGACCATGGCGAAGTAGTTATCCATCGGGACGTACTCGGGGATGCTATTACCTGAGCCCAGCGCGTAGCCGCCGCGGGTGGCGGTTCGCTCGAGCATGGCCAGCGAGCGCTGACGGATTTGTTCTGGCGTGCAGCGGCAGAGGAAATCCAGGTCGATGCCGCCGAGGGTGGCGATGCGTTGGTGGTAGCGTTCATAGGCTTCTTCCACCGGCAGTATTTTGTCCTCGAAGGAATGGCGTGCGTCGAAATGGCAGACATCGATGACGTCGTCAATCAGGCCGCAGGTGAACACGTTGCCGCAGGAATGCAGGATGGCGGGGCGTCCGGCCGCATGGATCGTGTTGACAATTTTGACATGCCAGGGAATGATGTATTGGCGCATGTCGTTTGGACTCAGCATGGGCTGTTGCTGAAAGCCCCAGTCGTCATTCGAGATGCAGGCGCCGACCTGCGGAAACTCCAAACAGCGTTCATAATGCCGGAGCAGAATGGCTCCGATTCGCTCGGTCACGGCTTGGACCAAAGCGGGATCATCCACCGATAGCAGGCAGAGCCGGTCGTAACCGACCAGGCGAATGAGATTTTCCAGCACGCCGCAGGGGCCGTGGGCGATGATCTTCATGCCGTCGCGGAGCTTGGTCGTCGCCAGCGGCGAATAGTTGGCGGTGGCGACGTCTGGCCAGGGATAGCGTTCGTAGTCTTCCCAGCTACCGATCAGTGCTCCTTCATTGAGCGAAATGGATTTGGCGCGGTGAGTTTCACCATAGGGAAAATGAATGCCATAGCCGGAGAGAGTGCAATAATCGTAGCCGGCGGCGGCGAAAGCGTCGGCCAGGGCTTGGGCGGTGTTGCTGGCAGTCAGTTTGTAGCCGCAGTAATGCGCATACAAGGAGCCATTGAGAAAGAACTCGAAGAGGGTCGGCCGGTCGGGCACTTCACGGGCCAGGACTTTCAGCAACTGGTCAAAATCGGGTTGGCGCATGATCGTGGTCCTTTTTCGGGGGGAGTGACGTGATTCGCGGTTGGAACGTCAATACTGTCAGGGTGTTCCCGGCGCTTGTCGCCCGGCAATTATACCGGCGTTTTGGGCACTTATGGCTGAAAAGTTTTACTGCAGACGACCTCATAGTGATCGCCATCGGAGACGACTTCGATATTGCCGTGGGTGCCGGTGGCGTAGACGCAGGCGCCGGCTTCGCCGTAGAGTTTGTTGGCTGGGATTTTTGCGGCCCAGGGCATCCAGAGGGAGGCGATGGCGACCTGCGGGCGGGTCGCGGCGACTTCCTCCGCCGACGTGTGGATGCCGTGGGCGGGAAGCACGCAGATGCTGCATTTTTTCTGCTCGGGCGTCAGGCGCGGCCAGAGATAGTGGAGGAGATAGTCCTTCTGGATGTCACCGACAATAAAGATGCTGATTTTGCCATGGGTGATGCGCATGGCTGTGGCGTTGGCGTTGAGAAGGTGATGCCAGGGCTTGTCCTGCGCGAGCCGGCCGGGGGAAGCCTCGTCCGGGATTTCGTCGTAGTACGCTGCCGGTGGCGAGAGAATTTCGACTTTGAGCTCGTCGTCCCAGGCGAGGCAGTCGCCGGCGAGGATTTTGCGGTAGGCGTGTCCTGGGGCTGCGCAGTAGGCGGCGCGTAATTCGTCGTAGACCTGCAGTTCCTGAGTGTAGTTGGCATTGAGCTGCGTCGGCAGCGTGTATCCCGGGTCCATGAGTTCGTCAATGGGGAAGTGGTTCCACATCCAGACGAAGCCGCCGAAGTGGTCGGCGTGCGCATGGCTGACGATGAGCCCATCCAGCTTGGTGATCCCGCGCGCGGCCAGGAAGGGCGCGATGGCATCGCGACCGCAATTGTAGTGCAGCGACCAGGTGGCCTTGTCCCAACTGCCAAGCCCCGTGTCGTACATGTAGGTCTTGCCATTGGGACATTGGATGGCGATCGCCGTGCCGGCACCGCCGCCGATGTTCTCCATCGCCAGGGTCGTGAAGCGCATAATGCCCATGTTGTATTCTCCCGAAAGCTATCCGATCAGGTTTGTGTACAATTTGTGCTTTGGCCGCCGGCCCTTCGGGCCATTGGCGTACCGGCGGAAGCGTTGCGTTGGGACGCGACTGCGCCATTAATTTAGCCTGATTCGGCGGTGGCAGCGCTGACTTTGTGGATGACTACTGGCTTATTTTCGGGTCTGGCTAGAATCTCCGTATGCAGGTCGATGTCTGCTTCCTCCCAGATCGGTAACTCATTGATACCGGCTGTTTTCGCTGCCTTTTGTTTTTAGCGCCAAAGGAACGATGCTTTGCGGCAGGGCGGATAATAAGGCGCAGGAACAGCGGGTGTCAATGGGTGACCGATTACTTGAGTGCGTTATGCTCTGCTCATGCGCAGCCGGGGGAAGGCCAAACGCAAGGACGGGGCTGCCGGTATGCGAGTTGTCGTTCATCGGAATGCATCGCGAAGTACGTGAGAATCACCATGAGAACAGAGCCAAAATCACATCAACACACAATATGCTGTTATTTTGCGAATTTCCGCGTGAAAAAAACGTGTTTTGCAGCTACTTTTCACGCTGTTCTCTGAAGTCAGCCCCCCCCACCGTAGGGGGCCCCCATCCTATGGTCGCGCGCGACTGGCCGATGTCTGGTGTTGCTTGTCCGACCAACATGAAATATCCCCCATGCATCGGCTCCAGGCGTGGCGCGGCGGCATTAGGATCAATTTCTTTAACGACGAGGAGTGCGGGAGCGTTTCGGCGCTTCCTGGGTGCTGATATGAAGCTACACTGTCTACAAAGCGGTTTCATCAAGTCCTGGCGGCATTTGCTGGTGATTGGCGCTGCGGAGGGTGAGCGGGTGATCGTGCCCATTCCCTTCTACTTGATTGAGCACCCACAAGGTCGCGTGCTGTTTGACACCGGCCAGCGGGTGCCAGCCAGACCGCCGGATCAGAACGGCAATTACGTCGTGATGATGACGCCGGAAGAACGGGCGGTGGAGCAGCTCAGGCGCGCCGGCTTCATGCCGGAGAGCGTGACGCATATCATCCTGTCCCATACCCACGGCGATCACGTCGAAGGTCTGCCGGATCTGCCGGATGTCAGGTGCTACCTGCAGCGCAAGGAGGCGGAGATGCCCGCCGGGCAGGCGTTGATCAAGGCCAATTCCCGCAAACAATGGGTGTTTCCGGATGGCGAACTGGATCTGTTTGGGGACGGCATGATCCGGCTATTACCGACCTATGGTCATTCGCCCGGACACCAGTCGCTGCTCCTTTCTTTCGCGGATGGGCGGAAAATCCTGCTGACCGCCGATGCCGCCTATACGGAGACTGCGTTGACACAGCACCCGCGCAATGAGGAGGAACAACAGCGGCCATACTGGCAGACGATTGCTCACCTGCGGCAGCTGCAAGCGGAAGGGGTCGTCATCATCACCGGGCATGATCCGGCAACCTGGGATGACTGGCAGCGCCAATTTCCGTAGCGCAAGGCAAGCGTGGATGGGGGCGCTTTCGTCCGACTGCGCACCCACGGGGGAGCACGCCCTCGGTAATCGGTCACCCATTGATAATGGCCGGCCTCAGGGGACGCCAGGGACCAGTGGGACTGATTGGCGGCGGGGCGCTGGGGCGAGGACTCACGTCTCACGTCTCACGTCTCATGGCCGGGACTGTGGGGACGCTCGGGACCGTGGGGAATGACGCTTTGGACTCAGGGGACTGGTTGACCGACTCTAGGGACTTCTGGTAACAACGTTTTCGGCAGGTTTTCGCAGCCGGATCCGACCGATCAGACAGATCCGACCGATCAGACCGATCAGACCGATCAGACCGATCAGACAGATCAGACAGATCAGACAGATCAGACAGATCAGACAGATCAGACAGATCAGACAGATCAGACAGATCAGACAGATCAGAAATCGGATCCGTCGGATCCGTCCGATCCGTCCGATCCGTCCGCGATAAAAGACAGTCGATCAGACAGATCGGCCAAGTTCGGCCCGGAGGGCCGTACCATGCATAACTCCGGGTGAGGCGCCCGCAGGGCGCCGCAATCCGGGGTATGACAATAACCTAGAGTTGCGCTTGGAGGGCGCCACATTGGCCAGGCACGTCTCGTCCTACCGCGCCAGAGAGGCAAGGTGTGCATCTATTATCAATGGCGACCACACATGCCGCCGATGTCAATCCCAGGTAAGCAAGTGAGTTCCATTGCCCCTTTTGCCCCAGTCAGCTTCGCCGACTGGGGCAAAAGGGGCCGAGGAACACCAGCAAATTTGGCACGTTACCCAGGGCGGTGCACGCTTTCAGCGTGCTTGCCCTGGGCTGGTATGTTTCGCGCTTTCAGCGCTTCTGCCGCTTCGCGGCCATGGAAACGGGCACGTTTACCTCAGCCAGAAGCTCTATGGCTCAATTATCAATGGGTGACCGATTACCGCCCTCGCCGGGTTTTGTGTTTTGGCGATTAGGCGGGGTGTCGTGTGGGGGATATGTTTATGATTTGCCGTTGGGAGAAGGTCGTCAACGGGTGTTTGTGCGGCTGGTCGTGTTGTTGTTTTGGCGTCATAGCGCTTATTGCCAAGGAGTAGTGACATGTTGTTGGATTTTACGGAAAATGGCCTCCATGTGGTGATAGATAAGGACGAGGCGACGGGCACGCTGTATTTGCGGCACTGTTCGGCAGTGGCTTTTTCGGGCGACGCGGCGCTGGGCGATGGCTTCCGGAAGAACTGCCGGCTGGTGGAGGTGCAGCGTTCGGGTGAGAACCGCGGGGTGCACCGTGGCGGCAAACAGCTGGGAACCAATCCGGGCGGGCCGGCCGGTGCGCCGCAGTATGAACGCCATGAGGACACGCGGAATGAACACGGTCGGCTGGTCACGCTGGTGCAGGCTGCCGGCGATCTTGAGATCAGCACGCTGCTGCAGTTTTTTGACGGCGTGCCGGTGTTGCGCAGCGAGACCGTGCTGCGCAATCGCGGCAGCCAGGACATACCCATTGAGTTTGTGTCGAGCTTCGCCCTGCATGGCTTGTGCAAGGGTAGCACGACGCCTTGGGGCGCCTGTGGGCGGGTGCACATTGCCTACAACAGCTGGATGGAAGAGCTGCAGTGGCGGTCCTACAGCATGTCGGATCTCGGCATGACGCAAATGAGCCCGGCGCGCTTTTCCATGCAGCGGATACTGGCCAGCAACACCGGCAGCTTTTCGTCCAAGGAAAAGTCGCCGTTGGGATGTTTTGAGAACAGCGAGACGGGCGAGTGCTATGCCTGGCAGATTGAGCATCACGGGTCGTGGTCGTGGGAGATCGGCGAGCATGGCGGCCAGCTCTATCTGCGGGCGTCCGGTCCGAGCGAGGCCGAGAACCAGTGGTTCAAGAATCTTGCACCGGGCGAGGAGTTTCGTGCCGTGCCGGTGGCCATCGCGGTCGTTTCCGGGGGGGCGGACGCGGCCTTTCGCGCGCTCAATCGTTATCGTCGGTGCATTCGCCGGGACAATCCCGACAATCGCCAGCTGCCGGTGGTGTTCAACGACTACATGAACTGCCTCAATGCCGATCCGACCACTGAGAAAGTCATGCCGCTGATTGACCGGGCGGCGGCTTTGGGTGTGGAGTACTACGTCATGGACGCCGGCTGGTATGCCGACGGCGCCTGGTGGGACTCGGTGGGCGAGTGGCTGCCTTCAGCGAAGCGTTTCCCGGGCGGGCTCCAGCAGGTGCTGGACCACATGGTCGCCAAGGGCCTCAAGCCCGGTTTGTGGCTTGAGCTGGAGCGCATGGGCATGAACTGCCCGCTGGTCAAGCAATGGCCCGACGAATGTTTCTTCTGCCGCCATGGCCGGCGGGTCATTGAGCGGTCGTCGCTGCAGCTTGATTTCCGTTCGGACATCGTCCGGCGGCACGCCCACGCCGTGGTGGATCGGCTGGTCGGCGACATGGGCGTGCGCTTCATCAAAATGGACTACAACTTCGATAGCGGCGTTGGCACGGAGGTCGCGGCGGACAGTTTTGGCGACGGCCTGCTGCAGCATCAGCGTGCGTACCTGTCGTGGCTGGACGAGGTGCTCGCGCGCTATCCCGACCTGGTGATTGAAAACTGCAGCTCCGGCGGCATGCGCAACAGCTACAGCCTGCTGTCGCGGCTGAGCATTTGTTCGACGACGGACAACACCAACTACCTGCGCAACGCGCTGATATCGATCAACAGCGCGACGACCTTCTGCATGGAGCAGGCGGGCGTCTGGGCCTATCCCTTGGCGACGGCCAGCGACGAAGAAGTGGTGATGAACATGGTGTCGGCCCTGTGCTGGCGGCCCTACGTGAGCGGGCAGATTTGGGCTTTGGCGGAGGACAAGCTGGCGCTGATGCGCGAGGCCATATCGCTGTACAAGACGACTTTGCGGGCGATCATTCCGGCCGCTGATCCGTATTGGCCGTTGGGCTTGGTCTGCAACGGTGATGCCTGGAGCGCCTTTATGCTGCGTAGTGCCGACCAGGTCGTGCTGGCCGTGTGGCATTTCAACGGCGGCCCCGCCGAGATGGATATTCCCTTGCCTGGCGGTGCATTGCGGGATTTGCATTGCGTCTATCCGACGACGCTGCCTTGCGACTGGCGTTTGACGGCCGACGGCGCTGCCCTCCACGTCGCCCTGCCGGAAAAAAGCGCCCGGCTCTTCATGGGCCGTTGCGGCTGAATAGCCCGCGGAGGATATAGTAACGCGCGTTTGCGAGAAAGTTCGGAAAAGTCATTGATTGATGCAAGGCAGTGAGTTGCCAGTTGAGAAAGGCACGAGTTGAGCATGGAAACTTTGTCATTTAGTGAAACGATACCGGTTCGTGGCAGTTACGACGTCATTGTCGCTGGTGGCGGTGTTGCTGGTGTGGCGGCGGCCTTGTCCGCGCGGCGTTCAGGCAAGAGCGTGTTGTTGGTGGAGAAGTCGATGCTGTTAGGTGGTCTGGCGACCATCGGCCTGATCAACTACTTTGTGCCGATGTGCAATGGCCGCGGCTCCAAGATCATCTACGGCATGTGTGACGAGCTGTTGGAGCTGTCGATCAAATACGGCTATGACAGCATCCCCAAGGAATGGCGCGATGGCGAGCCGGGGCAGGGCAAGACCAACGCGCGGTACCTCACCCGGTACTCGCCGTACATCTTCGCGTTGGCGATGACGGACCTGCTGGTGCGGGAGGGCATCACCATCCTTTTCGACTGCATCGTCGCCAATGTGGTGATGGACGGCACGCACTGCCGCGGTCTCATCATGGAAAGCAAGTCCGGTCGGGAATTCTACGGTGCTGGCATGGTTGTGGATACCACGGGCGACGCCGACGTGCTGTATCGCGCCGGGGTGCCCACCGTGCAGGGGCGCAATTTCTTCACCTACGTCGGCAAGACGGTGACGCTGGAGACCTGCAAGGCGGCGCTCGAAGCGCAGGACATCCAGAAGGCCTTTGGCGGCTGCGCCGGCGGTGGTGCTAATCTCTACGGCGGCAAACACCCCGAGGGCATGCCTTTCTTCACGGGCACGACGGTGGAAAGCGTCAATGACTACCTGATCAAGAACCAGCTGTTGCTGTTCTCAAGGCTCAAGGATCAGCACCGCCTGAGCCGCGAAGTGGCGATGCTGCCGACCATGGCGCAGTTCCGCACGACGCGGCGTATTGACGGCGACTACACCCTGACGGTCGCGGACCAGTATCGGCATTTCGATGACTCGGTCGGCGCCATCTGCGATTTTGAACAGCGCGACTTCCTCTACGAAGTGCCGTACCGCGTGCTGATCCGCAAGGACTACGACAACATCATCACGGCGGGCCGCTCAGCATCGGGCGATGGCTACGGCTGGGATCTTTTGCGGGTCATTCCGCCGGCTATCCTCACCGGTCAGGCCGCCGGCCTGGCCGTCGCCATGGCCCTGGACGGCAAACAGGCCATCAGCGACATCTGCGTGCCGACCCTGCAACAGCAGATGGCCGCGTCGAAGGTCATGATTCACTTCGATGACGCGCTGATTCCCAAGCCCGGCACCGACTCAAGCGTGGCCGACAACAACGGCCATATCTGAGAGTGGCCGTTAGCCGCCGCCGGCATCGGGTGCCCATTGGACGCCCTCGCGCGGCTGGCAAGATAGCGTGGCCCGGTCGCTGGCAGAATTCGCTGCTGCGACCGGGCGTTTTTTATGCTGGTGGGGCAGGCGTATGGGGTGATCGTTGTTGGCCCGCCTGGTGTTGTCGCCGGTGATGATGCGCCGGTGATGATGCGCCTATTGCTGGCGCAGTTTTTCCAGCAGTGACGCGACCTTGTGGCGCTGAATGCGGATGAGCTGCGGGTCCCTGGTGTACTCGCTGGACCCCTTGACGATGATGTCGGGGACTGTCAGAGCGGCTTTGGCTTCAGCGAGGAGCGTCTCGTCCACGTCGTTCGCGTGGTTGGCGATTTCGCGCGCGAGGAGTTCGTAGTACCAGTGATCTTCGCAGCCGTCGCGGTAATTTTCGACGCGGATAGTTGGCAGCAGGGTGTAGTTTAGGCCGGGGCCGAAGAGATTACCTTCTTCGCTGTCACCGGCGACGGTTTCGGAGTCCCAGTTGGTGCGTGGCCCGTAGCTGATGACATCGTGCTTTTTGCCCCGCCAAGCGATGACGCCCCAGTAGAGGAAGCCGTCCGGTCGGTATTTTTGGGTCATCATGCCCATGAGTAGCCGGGGCATGATGGCGGGGACATCAAGCATCAGAGTGGGGTGGGGCGGTCGCGGGAAATTGCAGACGTACCACCACACCTGTCGGCCCGCCGCCCGGTTTGCCGCGACTAGATCTGGGCGGGCGATAAAGCGTGGGGCGATGGGCACCCAGATGTCCACGTCCTTGACTGCTGGCGCATCGGGGCTGCCGAAGCGTCCGCAGGTCATGACCGGAATGTCCGGGTAGCTCTGCTTGATTTCCGCCAAAATGCGCGCGGTCACCGCGTTGAGGCTTCCTTCATCGAAGGCGTAGATGTAGCCCTTGTCGGCGAAGCCGAATTCCCGGCAGAGCGGCAGCCACTTGTTCAGGTGTTCTTTGACACTGGTGATGAAACGATCAATCTCTGGGTCGTCGGGGGCCATCCAGTAACTGGTATTGAAGCGGCTGTGTCCGGGAGTGCTGGTTAGCTGCAGGGTGCACCAGGCGAAGCTGGTGAGCAGACCCTTGTCGTGGAGGTACTTGAGTTTGTCGAAATAGTTGCGGCGTGAATCGGCGGTGGTCTGTTCCCAGTAGAGGTGATTGAAGGGGATTTTGTAGTCGGCGCAGACGTCGATGAGATTGCGGGCGAGCGCTTGCGCCTTTTCCGGCTCGTCATTCACCTTGTAGAAGCCGGTCATGCGTGGCTCCAGGACGTGGAATGCCGTTGGCAGGACCGTGCCGTCAGGCAGGGAGAAATTGAAGACATTGACCAGCAGGGGAAAACTGTAGGGCGCGACGGAGTCGGCGCTGACGCGCAGCGAGGCGCGGTAGGTGCCGGGAGGCGCGTCGCGCGGGGTCTTGAGGCGCACCCAGAAAGCGACGGTTTCGTGCGCGGCGACCTCGCAGCTCTGCTGGTAGGGGATGATGAAATTGGGATAGTGGCCGATGTGTTCCTGCGGGTAATTGTGGCGCTTGTTCAGCGCATGGCCGATCACCGCGACCTCCGCCGCGATGGCATTGCCCCGTGCGTCAAGAGGCGCTTCGACTTCGACGCGGACGTTTTTCAGGGCGCTGTCGGTTGCGGCGATGACCACCTGGAAGCTTTCGTATTCATTGCCGGCCATATCCAGCGCGTGTGATGTCGCCGGGAGCATTTCTGATCCCGGGCCTTCCAGGAAGACGGAGGTCATGCTGTCGGCGATGCCGACGCCGAATTGCTTAGCGGTCATGGCTGGCAGAATGCGGGCGTTGTGGCGGCGCAGGAGGGCGAGCGCGTCGTGTTTGGCATTGCTGGCGCGGCGATTGAAGTCCATGGCGTCGCCATATCGGCAGCTATCGCCTTTCACCTTGGCGTAGGCGGCGGCAAGGGCCTGGGTCATGTCGTCGAGCTGGGCTCTTTCCGCCTGATCGAGGGCCTGGCGGGACACGATGGCCAGGGTGGCATTTACTTGATCAAGCAGGACTTCCGGCCGGAATTCAAATTGGAGTTGCTTGATTCTGAAGGTGTGGGCGTTGAAGGAGCCGATGGAAGTGATGACCAGGGACTCGGCGTTGCCCAGGTCGAGCGCCGATTCCCACAGCTGTTGTGAGTCATTGCTTGGGAAGCCCTCGCCGAGACTGCCGACGCCGTGCCACATACGCTTGCCACCGGCAGCGATCATCATGCCCAGGTAGTTTCCATAGCCGGCGACCTGTTCGAGGCTGTAAGCGATATGGGTCATGTAGCCCAGGTCGCCTTGGTTGAGGGCGCCGCCCTGGTCGGCGCGAAGAGTCAACGACGGATAGCGCGGGGCGCCGTCTAACCAGGCGTCATTGCTCACTTGGATGTCAGCAAAGTCGTTTGCGCTGATGCGCAGGCCCTGCGTGATTGCCGCGCCACGCATGATGTCGCCGCGCAGATCGTAATGCCTGGTGACAATTCGGTCGGGGTCTGTTGCCGCAGCTGCGGCTGCGCCGGCGGTGGGCGCTGCGGATTGCATGACGTCTTTGGTGAGGGCGAGCGATATGAGTTTGACGCGGGTTGCTGTCGTGGGCTTGGCCAGGGCGAAATCAATGCGGCTGATTTCAGCGAGCTGGATTTTGTCGGCCAGTTTTGTTAGGTCAATGCCGACGTCACAGGTGGCGTTTGCCGGGAGGGCGACACTTTCCGTGTGTCTTTTACCCGTCTTGTCACGGAGAGTCACTTTGAAGTCCGCGATGGCCGGGCCGGGGTTTTCGCTTTTGATGACGAGGGTGATATAGCCGCTCCAGTCGCTGACGCGCATGGCTGCGGTTTTGATATCGACGTAGGGCCAGGTTGCGTTACCATCCGCGTATTTATCGTAGTGGATGAGCAGGCCTTGGGCGCCTTCTTCCGGGCGAATGACTGTGACGCCACGTTTATCGGGCGGCAGAGTTTCGTTGAAGCCGACATCGCCATAGTTGAAGTCGTATATGGTTTCGTTGGCGAATGCCGTTAGGCTGAGGCATAGAATGGGAAGATGTAGGAGGTATTTACGTGAGGCCGTCATGCTTGATACCCTGCGTGTTCTCAACTCAATCAGTGTTTGTCGGTACCGGCGCTGTGCAGCCTTGGTTATTTTCTGGGGTTCCAGAACTGATGGAACCACGGGCTGGTGGTTTCGGCGACCACTATCACATTGAGCTGCTGTTGTTTGATGGACTCGGTATGCCCGTCAGCGAAACAGACATTGGCCTGGCCGTTATGCCTGCAGACGATCTGCTGCCTGGTTATGGTGTCTACGCTGTAGCCCGAGGCGACGCGTGAGGAAGTGCCCACGGAAGCCCAGTCCATGAAGACCATGTTCTCGCTGGGTTTTTTCGCCATGGTGAGCTTGTGCGGGGTGGCGCCGTAGGTGAAGTAGGTGTTGAGGCCGTAGCTGGTGTGGTAATAGAGCGTGAAGCCGCTGGTTTCCATGCTTGGGCAGTAGGCGATCTTCGGCGGCGGGATGGATGAGCTACTTTGTTTGGGAATGCCCAAGCCGACTTCGTAGAACGACGTCGTCCAGGTGGTGGTGCCGCTTGGCTGATTGGGTGCGAAGCCATCGGAGTCGTCTGCGTAGGTGGTAACAGCCAGGCCGTACTGTTTCAAATTGGAGATGCAGGAGGCCGCACGGGCTTTCTCGCGGGCCTTGGCCAGTGCCGGTAGCAGCATCGCCGCCAGAATCGCGATGATCGCAATCACCACCAGGAGCTCAATCAGCGTGAAAGCCCGGCGGGGGCTGGCAGCTTGCAGATCAAGACGCATGTTGCTTTTACCGTGTTGTGACCGCTCGCCGTAGTTTGTTGTCGTGCTCATGCTTGTGACTCCCGGGCTGAGTTCATTTTTCATGTTGTGGATTCACGGTACGGAAAGACTCTTTTTTCAATGATGGCATGGACGATGCGCGCGTGCTTCGCTGGCGCCTTATGGCGCAAAAGCGGTTTCGCGGATGACCAGCGCGGACGGCAGCCTGATAATGATGTGTTCATCGGCGGGTTTTTGCAGGATTTGCAGCATGAGTTCTGCCGCGCGTTGGGCGACGGGCAGCGTCAGGCTGTTGACAGTAGTGAGCAGTGGCGTTGCGAAGGGCGAGTAGCCGGCGCCCTCGAGGTTGTCCACGCTGAGCAGCTGGAAGTCCTTGCCCGGGTTCAGCCCGGCGTCGAAGAACGCTTGAAGCATGGAGAGACTGACGACGTCCGAGGTCGAGAAGATGAATTTGCCCTTGATGTCCTTGCTGAGTTTCATGCCGAGGCGGTAGCTGGCGACGCCGGAGCGCACGCCCCATTCATCGACGGCGATGTCATGGATGCGCTCCATGGGGTAGCCGGCCGCGGCCAGCTCTTCCCGGAACGTACTCAGGCGCAGGACGCCGTGCTTGTGTTGTTCATAGACGGCGATGATTTCCGGCGGGGCCAGTGCAGTGATTTTTGCGGCCGCTTGTTGCAGGCCGCGGCGGCAGTCCATCACGACTTGGTGGTATGGCAAATCCAGGACGGTTTCTGTTTCGATGACAAGCACGGGCAGCTGGGGGACGCTTGCCAGATTCGCCATGGTTTTCGCGTCGAGGTAGGCACGGGACAGAATGAACGCATTGAGGTTGGCGGCTATTTTGGCGAAGCGGTCGCGGTTTTCGATTTCCTGGTATTCCAGCAGGGACGGCTCGCACTGTTGCTCTCTGAGTGTCATGGAGAGCGTCTTAGGAATGGCGCCGAGGGCGTCTTTCAGGGCTGGCGTCAGGGGGAAGTGATTGACATCGCCGATGCCGATGCGGTAGGTCCTGGTGCCGGTCTTGCTTGGTAGTTCGCTGACGAAGGTGCCGCGGCCCTGCTCGCGATAGACCAGGCCTTCCGTGACCAACTGGCGTACCGCGCGGTCGGCGGTAAGAACTGACACGCCGAACTCCTCGGCCAATTCCTTGTTGGAAGCCAATGCGGTGCCGCTGCGGTACTGACCGGCCATGATTTTGTTGTAGAGTTGATTGCGGATGCTTTGAGCCAGATTCTTACGCTTGGACGTGATGTTCATAGCTCATATCCTCATTAACGATATACTATTATCAGACTCTTCATAAACTGTTATGCTAAATGTTACAATATCTTTAACGCCAAGTCAAGACTTTCGGCGAAAAAAGATGAAAAATAGCTTGTCGGGGGGCTTGCCGGCGTTGGGGGTGCGTTGCGAATGATGGTCTGGGCGCAGTAACATACGGATGGGGTGTGTGCGTCGACGGGCCTTGTCAGTCGTGTGTTTGGGAGCATATTGAAGGGGCGCGCGGAGCTGGCTGTGATAGATTGCGCCCGGCGCCGCGCGAGGGTGCAAAGCGAGAAGCGAGACCAATAACACGAAAGGGAAGACATGAAGAAGATATACGCGATCAACGGCAGTCCCCGGCGCAGTGGCAATACAGCGACGGTGTTGGAGCACGCGCTCAAGGGCGCGGCCGAGGCCGGTGCCACGACGACGCTGATCCATCTTGCCGATCTGCGTTTCAGTGGCTGCGTCAGCTGTTTTGCCTGCAAGGTCAAGGGCGGCCCGAGCTATGGCCGCTGTGCCGTTAGGGACGACTTGCGGGCAGTATTTGACCAGCTGGCGGATGCCGACGGGCTGATTCTGGGCACGCCGGTGTATCTGGGCGGCGAAAGCAGCCTGATGCGGGCGTTCATGGAGCGCTTCTTTTTCCCGGTCATTCGTTACGATAGCGAGCGCACGTCGCTGGTGAAGAAGAAGTATCCGATTTCTTTCGTCTACACCATGAATGTGCCGCGCGAGCAGATGGGCGATTTTGGCTACGAAGAGCGTTTTGGGATGTCGCGCTTTTTCGTGAAAATGCTGCATGGGTCGGAGGCGAAGACGCTGTATGTCTGCGACACCAAGCAATTTGAGGACTACAGCAAGTACGACGCGCCGCGTTTTGATCCCGCGCACAAAGAGGACGTGCACCGCCAGCAGTTCCCCAAGGACTGCCAGGACGCCTACGCCATGGGCAAGGCTATGGCACAGGGCTGAGCATGGCGCGGGCGCGTCGGCCCCTGGCCGTGTTCAGGGCCGCAGTTCCTGGCAGCGGAGGGCGGCTGGGCCGATGAGGCCGGCGGGGACGAGTTGATCGTCCTTCTGCCAGCCTTTCCAGGTCGAGTAGGAGAAGTGCCCTTTGCCGGAGTTGGGCCTGTCGTCGATGACCCACTGTGGCCAGCCCTTGACGGTGGGTACGGGCTCGTCATTGCGGGCGTCGCCGATGAGGCGATTGACCCACAGCGTGGTGACGCGGATGACCAGGCGGTTCGGGCCTTCCTGGAGGTTCTTGCTGACATCGCAGGCGAATGGCTGTTTCCAGAGCAGGTCGACGACGCGGCCATTGAGTTCGACTTCGGCGAGATTGCGGACCTTGCCGAGGTCGAGCAGCCAGCGGCGAGAGTCCTGCATGGCGCCGGCTGGCAGGTTGAAACTGCGGGCGTAGGTGACGGTGCCGGCGAAATACTTGACGCCATCGAGGTCGTGACTGCTGAGGGACATGAGGCGAGGCAGGCTGACGGTTGGCGGTGCGCCGAGATCTGGGGGGAAACTCAGCTGCCAGTCGCTGCTCAAATCAATGGACGCCGGGATGGCGTCAACGCTGATATCGCGGCGCTGGCCGAGCTGGTCGGTGATGGTGACGGTGCCGGGCGCCGTGAAGCAGACGCGAGGAACGCCGGCGACCACGCGTGCAAGCTGCGCTGGCGCAACCGCTGACAGGGAACAGTCGAGGGCGATCTCGGCGTGCTCGGGATAGACGCGCTGGATTTCGATGCCATTGACCACGGCGTCAAGGACGAGCTCCTTGTAGCGGTTCGACGCCGGATCGCGTCCGAAGGTCTGGTTGTTGGCGGTGAAGGAGAGTCCTGCGGGAGTGACGAGTTTGCGGAGGATGTCGCTGACGTCCATGCCGTCCTGGTCGCCGCGCGCGCGGTAGATGGCACGGGTGATGACAATGCCGGCGTCCGCCTCGGTGGTGGTGGCGGCGGCCTGGGTGACGAAGTCGCGGAAGTGGGCAATGTTACCGTTGCTGTCGGCGGGTGCGAAGACCACGAAGAGCGAGCCGTGGGGCGGGAGGGTGATGCGCACGGCCGTGTGTGGTTCCTGGCGTTGCCAGAGTGCGGCGGGCTCGTCTTGGCTACTGTCGGGATACCACAGCGAGGGCACGCGGTCGGCGGGAACGCGGAAAGCCATGTCCTTGCTGATGAAGGCGTCACTGTTCTGGTTGGCGACGAAGAAGATGTCGAGCTGGCCGCGGCGGCGATGGACTGTGCTGATGCCGCGGGGGACGACGACGGCAGGGGGGACGGCGCAGTCCTGCAATGCGGCGAGGGGCTTGTCGCTGCAAATGAGGGTGCCGGTGCCGATTTGCCGGCGCTGGCCGGGGTCGAGATCGCCCCAGAGTTCTTGGCTGAGGGCTTGATGCTCGTTGGGCGCGTCGGTTAGTGACGGCGAGGCGCTGGGGGCGATGCCGGCGATGGTGGCACCGGCGTGGAGCAGGTCGCGCAGTGTGCGGAGGGTTTTGCAGCTCAGGAAGCGGTCGGGGCCGAGGAAGAGCAGGGCGTAGCTGGCGCCGGAGGGCGCGACGATGCGGCCATTGTCGACCTTGAGCGAGTCATAGAGATCATCGACGCAACAGTAGTCGAAGGCGTAGCCGGCATTGGTGAGCACGGCGATAGCCGGGTAGTGATTGGGGCGGCTTTCGCCGGCCAGGACGATGACGTCGCGGACGGCGCGGCCCTGTTGGAGGAGGAACTGGCTGCGGTTGATGTAATCGACCCACGCGTGGCCATAGGGCCACCAGGTGTTGGTGCGCGAGAGATGGGCGCCGTGGCGGCCGAGGGTCATGCCGGGGCGCACATTAAGCCACGGCTGATGGACGAAGCTGTGCATGATCAGCTGTGAGATGCCGTTGCACCAGGCGCGGTCGCCGTATTCTTTGAGCTGGCGCGGGTCCTGTTGCCAGCGGCCGGGGAGGGCCTCGGTGGTGAAGGCTTCGGCACCGACGCGTGCGCGGCCATGGACGTTGGCGGCGGAGCCGGGGAAAATGGCCGGCGCATGCCCTTCGATCCAGAATTCGCCGGTGGGGATATCGGCCTGGCGGGCACAGCGGAGGTAGTTGAAGGGTCCGCCGTAGCTTTCGGTGATGGCGACCAGGCCGTGCTGGTGGCAGAGTTCGGTAAAGACATCGAAGTATTCTTCGGCGAAAAGTTCGGCGACGCAGCGCTGGAAATCGAAGAGGAAGCGGGCGCTGTCCTGGGCGGTGCCGACCTGATAGCCGAGGACTGCCGGGAGGTAGCGTCGGAGATCGTAGCCGCGGCGGCGGGCGAATTCCTGGTCGAAGCCGCTGGTCCAGTTTTGGCCGCCGACTTCATAGCTGTCGATGGTGACGTATTTGAGGGCGCCCTGCAGGTCTTTCTGGAAGACATCGACCATGTGTGGCCAGTGGGCTGTGAGGCCACGGCGGTTGAGTTTGTCGCATTCGAGACCACGGAGAAAGGCCGGGGCATTCATTTTGCCGGTGGGGGTGTGGCCAATGCGCAGGATGGTCCAGCGGCCGGGCGGCGGCGCCCAGGTGATGCTGCCATCGGGTTGGAGTTTTGTCGTCAAATCAATGATCGCCTCGGGGTTGATGCCGCTGTCCTGCTGTGCTGTTGGCGCCGGGCGGTAGGCGAAGCTGGTACCGGCGGAATTGACGGCATCAATATTTGCGATCATCGGCGCGGTCAGCAGGCGTATGCCATTGAGGCGGACATCGACAGGGCGGATGAACACCGGCGGCACGCGGTGCCGGAAGCTCAGGCGGAAGACACGGGCGCTGACGGCCGGGCTGATGCTGCTGTACTTGGGGCAGCGCTGGTCGTTGTAGAGACCGTAATTGAAGCGGCAGGCGGGCTGGAAGCTGCTACCGTCCTGCGAGACCTCGAGCTGACCACTGATGAAGAGGTGGGTTTCGCTGAAGGTGAGTTCCAAAGCGCGGACCGTGATGGGCTCGTCGTAGCAGAGGGTAATGACGGCGCCGGAGTCCTTCTCCTTGACGGGGAGGGCGACAGCGCTGGCGCGGTCGTTGTCAAGGAGGTGTTCCGGGTGTTCGGCGGAAAAATCGCAGGAGATGGTTGGTTGCGCGTGGTGATTGAGGTCGGGGAAAGCCAGCACGGCGATGTCGCGATAGAAGTCGTGGCGGGTTTCGGGCTGGGGGAGGACGACGCGTTGTTGGTCGGGGCCGCTGACCGTAGTTTCGGAGGCGACGACGAATTGCATGGCCAGCTCGGGGGTGATCCAGGGCCCGCCGGAGCTCGACCAGCCCGGGCAGTTGTGCATGCCGAGGTCGATGCCGAGGCGGCGGGCTTCGGCGCCGGTGTGGCGGAGGAGGTCGCGCCAGTCGTCGCCGAGGACCTGCGGGTACTCGCCGGGCGGGTTGGGGCTCATGGATGCGGAGAAGATATGGGCGGCTTCATAGCCGATGTTACGCATGGATTCCAGGTCGGCGGTGATGCCCTCTTTGGTCACCATGCGGCTGGACCAGTGCCACCAGGTCTGGGCCTGGCCGCCTGCGGGGGGCGACCGAAAGCCGGCGCGGAGCTCATCCAGCGCCAGGCAGGGCAGGACGGCGGCCAACAGGGCGGTAGTCAGCACGGCGGAGCGAAATGACATGGCGGGCCTTTCTACATGCAAGTGGACGATGGTTCGGGGACCCTGGCGTCGCGCGGGTGGTCGGGAGTCCGGCCGGGACGCGCTACGGCTTGCGCCCGGCCGGCTATCCGAGTGCAGATATTACTGCATGACGATCAGGTTGTACTGGCTGGGGTCCTTGCCGCGGCCGATGCCCTTGCCCCAGGTCATGAAGCCCTTGCGGCCATTGCCGTCGTTGTCATTGACGAGGATGCTGGCGGCGAGGGTGGCGCCGGGCTCGAAGGCCTTGGTGCCGAGGAAGGACGCGGGAATGGTCAGTGTGTACACGCGGGTGCCGGCGTTATCGGCGATGCTGCAGCGGACGTCGCTGATGACGCCGGCAGTCCGGCCGGTCTGGCTTTCGCGGAGGAAGACTTCCGGGCCGCGGGGCGTGAGGGCGACGTCGAGTTCAGTGCGCCGGGGGATGTTCTGCTGGTTGTCGTCAAGGACTTGCAGACCGAGCTGGATGCCGTCCTGCCCCCAGGCGTTTTCGGCGTTGTCTGAGAGAAGGAGGACATCGTCCTTGACGGTGATGGTCAGTTGGAGATGGTCGCGGTCGTAGTTGACGGTGAAGCTGGTATCGAGGTCATCGCGGCCGCCGTAGGGTGCGTCGCCCAGGCGATCGTAGTTGTTGATTTGGGCGAAGTGCACCGGCGTGGCCGGCTGGCCGATGGGGGCGGCGATGGCGCTGCGGTGGGGTATGCGCAGAATGCTGCGCAGGGGGCGGGCATTTTCCGGGTAGGGGCGGGGGATGCAGCTGTCGATGCGGACTTGACTAAGATCGCCGCTGATGATGGTGGGCATTTGGCTGAGGGTGCAGCTGTAGAGCTGCGGGTCGGCCTTGGCGCTGCGATCGACTCGGCGCTCGGCGGTAGCCCAGGGGCGGTGCCCCCAGGTGCCGCGGCGGGCGATCTCGCCGGCGCGGCGGACGGCGAGGGGCGTGGGTTTGGCGGCGTCGCTGCGCAGGACCAGCTGGACTTCCTCTTCGCTGCTGGTCGTCCAGGCGGCCAGGACATCGTCCTTTCCGAGCTTGAAGCGGAGGACACACAGGTCTTCGCGGCCGGCGTCAAGTTGTTCGACGAACTGGCCGTCCTTGACGAGGGTGCTGATATCGCGGAGGACATTGAAGGACGGCTTGGGAGTGAGGTCGGGTCGCACCAGCCCGAAGTTGTTTTCGTTGTAGTTGTAGGCCCAGCCGTCGTCTTGGAAGTCGTACCACCAGATGCCCTTGAGGTAGGGTATGGTCTTGGCCAGCAGGTACACCCTGGCGAGGTTCTGGGCGCTGGTTTCGTAGCTGCTGCCGCGTGGGCCGATGTGGGTCGGCCAGCCCATTTCGGTGATGACCAGGGGCTTTTCCTGGCCGTTATTGTAGAGCTTGATCATGTCGCGGATTTTGTGCATGCGTTCGAGCCACACTTGCTCGGGCTTGCTCTCCGCGCGGCCGTAGACGTAGGTGTGCAGGCAGAGAATATCGCAGTAATTGACCAGACCCTGCTTGAGCATCTCTTCGAAGAACTCATCGCCGGTGCAGACGGAGTTGCTGATGACGGCGGCATTGGGGTCGATTTTCTTGATGCGGGGATAGACGGTGCGGATGACTTTCATGTAGCTATCGACATCGCCGCGGCCGAATTTGTCGCGGTTCATACCGCAACCGCCGTCCCATTCATTCCAGATTTGGTAGAGATTGACGCGGCCCTTGCCGTGGCTGACCATGGTTTCGCAGTAGCGGGCGTAGCCTTCGACGGCTTCGTCGCTGCGGGGGTAGCTGCCGCCGTCGTAGAAGCGGTTGGCGTAATTGAGGATGATGAGTGGCAGGATGCCGCGCTCTCGGGCGCCGTTGATGTACTGGTCGTATATCGAGGGCACCACCAGCTTGTCTTTCTGGCCTTCGACGAGGCCCCAGGTGCATTCGTCTCGCAGCGCCATGATGCCGGCCTCCTGCAGCAGATCGAGGTTGTTGGGAATGCTGCCCTTGCCCTGGATGAAGTGGGTTTGCGCACCGATGATGAAATCCGGCAGACCGAATTTTTCGTATGGGTCGGTCTGGGCGCGGGCGGTGGTGGGGATGGTGATGACGGCGATGATGCTGGCTAAAATGCAGGCGAGGTGGCGCGACATGCGGGTGGTCCTTTCGGGGTGGGTGACGGATATGTATAACAAACTATGGCACTGTTGGTTGTGGGGTTGCGTTGTCGGCTTCTTCGTTGGGCGTCCAGGTGAATTGATCGAAGAGCATGCGTGTTTGGCCGATGAAGCCGCGAGTGTAGTCGATGGTGACCGCGTAGAACGACACGGGGTAGTCGATGACGCCGTCCTTGTTGCCGCCCCAGTTGCTGCGGTGTTTGTATGGCGTGCCGACGGGGACGGCCAGGGTGGACCACTGGCCCGTGCGGAGCCGGGTGATTTCGGGCTGGTGATATTGGAAGAACTCGCCCGTGCGGTCCTGGATGCGCACGCAGACCTGGAGCATGGCGTCTGCTGGGTCCGAGAAGATGTCCAGCTGCAACACGCCGTTGAACTCGGTGGCGTTGCGGGCGATCAAGACCGGCTTGTTCGGGCGTAGTTCGGAATACTGGAAGACCGTTGGCGTGGCTGTGGCTTGGAGGACCTTGCCGATGACCGGCGAGTAGTCGATGAGCGTCAGGGACTGCTGCCAGGGGGCGGCGTTGCTCAGCAGCCAGTTGCAGGCGCCGTCGGCGTTGGCCAGGGGAATGATGCCGCGCAGGGGCGCGTCTTCTGCGCGCGACGTGGTCGCAATGGCGAGAGCGGCCAGGACGATGATGGCAAGCGCAGCGCGCCGGGTGGGGCGCAGGCATGCGGAGAGTTGAGTGGACATGGCGTGGCTCCTGGTGTGGGGCTGAGAGAATGACGGATGTTGTGGCTGCTTTGGCCGGGCCGGGTGAATGTGTCGGGTGGGCTTATGCGAGTGCCAGCGTGCACGCGTCGTTGTCGATGGTGACCTTCTGGCCCTTGGCGTCGGCACTTTTGCGGATAGCCAGGCAGGCGAGGTGGGCGTTGACGGCGTCGCGCAGATTGTGGGGCGACTCGCGGTCTTCGCGGATGCAGTCGATGAAGTGGCCGACCATGGCGGGGAAGGGATGGTCATAGACATTGCCGGAGTTTTTGCTGCCGGTGTCGATGGGGAAATAGTCAGCCTGGCCGGCGAAGCGGTGCAGGTAGAAACGGTCGTTCATCATGGTGCCTTTTTCGCCCAGGACGTGGATGTTCGCGGTGTAGGGATTGCAGCCGACCAGCGAGCAGGTGAAGACGCCGAGAGCGCCATTACTGAAACGGACCTGTGCAGTTTCAACCGGTGGATACTCGTAGTAGTCGCCGACCATGGCCGCATCGCCGCGCACTTCGCAGATATCGGCGCCGACGATGTAGCGGGCCATGTCTACGGAATGGCAGCCAGCGAGGATGAAGGCGCCGCCGCAGTCGTCGCGGTGTTTCATCCAGCCGGGGCGTTCGCGGCCGAACCAGTAATCGACATTGGCCATGAAGACCCGCCCGAGTTCGCCCTCCTGGACGAGGCGGCGTTGCATGGCGACCAGCGGCTTGAAGCGCAGGATGAAGCCCACCATGGACTTCACGCCGGCGTCCTCGACCGCCGCGATCATGGCTGGGAGGTCCTCTTCGCGGATGGCAATGGGCTTTTCGACGAAGACGTGCTTGCCGGCCTTGGCGGCCATGATGCACTCCTGCGCGTGCTGGTTGTTGGGTGTGCAGATGGAGACGATGTCCACCCGTTCGTCAGCCAGCAGCGCAGCGAAGTCGGTGTAGGCGGCGGTCGTAATGCCGAATTCCTTCTGTTTGGCCTCGATGCTGCTGCTGGAACGGCTGCCGAGGGCGACGACCTCGCAGGCCGGATGCCGCAGATAGGCGTTGATGTGGCCGCTGGCGACCCAGCCGCAGCCCCATACCGCACAACCATATTTACCTTGTCGCATTGCTGTATCTCCTGGGTGATAGATGCGTGAAAAGAATGCCGCGCCGGCGGCGGTGCCCATGCCAGCCGCCGGCGGCGGTGCCCATGCCAGCCGCCGGCTGCTGTGCTGACTGGCCTAATATACACAGTTGACTGGGCAGCGAAAGCGCACGTAGGGTAGCGGGAGACATCGGGGACGGATTGGACCGCTTGCGGTCGAGTGCGGTCGATTGCGGTCGATTGCTGTCGATTGCTGTCGATTGCTGTCGATTGCTGTCGATTGCCGTCGATTGCCGTCGATTGCTGTCGATTGCCGTCGATTGCCGTCGATTGCCGTCGATTGCCGTCGATTGCCGTCGATTGCCGTCGCGTGCGGTCGCTTGCCGTCGATTGCCGTCGATTGCTGTCGATTGCCGTCGATTGCTGTCGATTGCCGTCGATTGCTGTCGATTGCCGTCGAGTGCTGTCGATTGCCGTCGAGTGCTGTCGATTGCCGTCGAGTGCTGTCGAGTGCCGTCGCTTGCCGTCGCTTGCCGTCGCTTGTGGTCGCTTGCCGTCGATGACTACGCCTCAGGCGCGTATTTCCGGTCGGAGAGGACGAGTTCCAGAAACAGCGCGGCTGACCAGCCGTAGTCGCGGAAAGGCTGCCCGAACACCGGGTTGCCCAGGGCGACTTGGGGCTTGCGCAGCAACGCTGGCGGGTCGTCCTCGCTGCGGTCGTCGTAAAATTCAAAGAATGTCCCGTAGCGCCGGCAGAATTTCAGTTCTTCAGCGACGGTGTCACGGGCCAGCTTTTCGGCATCTTCGAGGAAGCCGTAGCGTTTCAGACCGTGGATGATCATGTAGTTGATATTGATCCAGACTGGTCCGCGCCACATGTCCTTGCTGTAGGCAGCGGTGTTTTCAGCGGCGATGGATGGCACGCGGAACGGCGTTCCGAAGGTGGCGGGGTTATGCAGGTGGTCACGCAGGCGGCGAGCTTGGGCCGGAGTCGGCGCGCCGCATAAAAGGGGCAGCAGACCGGCGCTAGCCATGACGCCGGTCTGACGCTTGCTGACAATGTCGTAGTCGACATAGATTCCCAGTTCTTCGCTCCAGAGTCGTTCGTTGATGAGCTGGCACAGGCGTTGATAGTGGTTCTGCCAGAAGTCGCGCCGTTCCGGCTGGAATTGGGCCATCACTTCGCATTCGTGTGCCAGGTAGGCATTGAAGTCAGTGGCGTCGAGCTGGATGGCGCCATCAAAGCGTGGTGAGTTATCCATGCCGCTTTCATCGCAGCGGCAGTGTGTTGCCGGGGAGATGAACCATTCGACCAGGCCGCTGCCGTCGGTGTCGCGGTTGGCCATGATCCATTCCAGGTAGCGTCCAAGCTTGGGTATCAGCCGGTTTCGCCAGATAGGATCGGACTCCACTTCCTCAAGTTGCTTGATGGCAAGGCCGAGGACAGGCGGCTGGGTTATGGACGACCTGGTCGTTGGGGTGGCCATGTGCGGGATGTAGCCGTCTTCGCTCTGGACATCAAAGACGGCCTCAACCAGGGAACGGGCGAGTTTGATGTCGAGACGGCGGATGCCGATGGCGTGGAAGACAGAATCCCACAGCCACATGTTTTTATGGGGCCAGCGGTCCGGCGTGCTCCAAGTGGAACGAATCATGCCCTCCGGCGTGTAGATTTGGGTTTTCAATTGGGAGAGGGCCTTGATGCAGGCGTCCCGGAGGTCGTCAGGAAGCCGGCCAGGCAGCGTGACGGAGTTGAGGAGGCGGGCGCGCTGCTGCAGAATGGACTCCAGGTCGGCGGTCAGCAGTGCGTTGTTCAGCTTCCCGGTTGGCGCCAGGACTGTCCTGGACCCTTGGACAGCCGTGGTCAGCTTGTCGTCATGCTCGGTGACGACGAAGCCGCCTTCAAGCACGAGATTGTGGGTATCAGCGAGGACCAGCCGGGAAATTTTCCCTGGCGCGGTCAGAATTGCGAAATCGCCGGTCAGCTCGACTTTGGGCGGCGTTGGCCCCTGATAGCGGATCGTGGCGCTGCCGGGAATTTTGACTTCGACGGCATAGTCATCTGCCGTCCGCAGAACCAGGCCATTGGCGAAGTCGGTGGGGCCGTCGAGTCCGGAAAAGGCCATGAGCTGGCCGCGTGTCCACAGGTTGGGGGACTGCACGAAAAGACTCCTTTGCTTGCAGGAAGGGTGAGGGCGACCGAGAGAAAACGGAAATGGTTTGTTGCAACTGCGGCCTGATAGCATCACGGTAATTGCCTTGCACGTCTACCTGAGGCGCGGGCTTCCCCGGGTGGGGAAGACCGGCCAGCAGAAATGCGGTTGGCCGATTTGCCGCTTTTGCTGCTGGACGCTGGCGACGCGGTTACTTGTTTTGGATCGGCAGAATATCATCACCATCACGGAAAGGCAAGCGCATGAACAGACGAATTATGTTTTTGCTTGGGGCTTGGCTGGCTGGCAACGTCGTTCTGGCGGCGAACCTGCTGAAGAACCCCGGCTTTGAGGGGGGCAACACCCTATTTGACACGCAGTCGTATTGGGCTGGTACTGTGGAACATATCCAAGATGCCGCGCAAGCGCACACGGGCAAAGGCGCCATCCGCCTGGTTTCAGCACCAGGTCGCGGAACCGTCTTTGGACGGCTTCTGCTGCGCGGTAAGCAGGCCAAGCCGTCTGGCAAAGTCTATGTCTTCAGTTTGTGGGCGCGAGGAACCGGCAAACTGCATCTGGGCGGCATTCGCTATATCACTCCGCCGGAAGGAAAGCCGCCCTATGAGTATGACTGGCAGGAAGAAGGGACGACGTTATCGGATACCTGGCAGAAAGTCAGTTACACAATTGATTTGAGCCGCCGAGTGGCCAATTCCTTGGCCATGGTCGTTGAGCTGCGCGGTGAGGGCGCGGCGTATCTTGACGACGTCAGCCTGGAGACTGTGGTTCAGCCAGGGGCGTTCGTGACTGCACAGTCGAGGCACCAGGTGCTGCCGGTCGGCAAGGCCGAGGATTTGGTTTTGACGACGCAGCCGCAGGTGCCGGTGTTTGTCAGCATCACCAAGGGCAAGGACGCGCAGGACTGCCATGAACTGACCAGCAGCGCAGAGGGCAAGATCGTCGTGCCCGGCGCCTGGTTCGTCTCTGCAGAGCCGGTCGCCTGCCGGATTGCCGCCTGCTCGGGCGGCGCGGTAGCCCAGGTCGACGTGGCCTTTGTCACGCCAGAAAGCTTTGTCCGCTCGTTGGGCCTGGCCAAAAGCGCTGTCCTGACTAAGCCGCTGCGGATTCTGTATCTCGGAGACAGCCTGACCGATTTTGACCGCGGCATGAACTACTGCGATAAGGTTGACTTCTGGCTGAACCAGGCCTTCCCCGGCCTGGCCAGCTTCCATAATGCTGGCGTTGGCGGCGACTATATCACACGCATGGAGGACCGGATCTATGGCCGGCCGGCGCACCGCCGGGAGATGTACGACGGCCTGTGGAACGAAAAATATGACTTGATTTTCATCTTTCTGGGCCATAATGACACCAAGACCACCGCGAAAAGCGGCCTCAAGGTTCCCGTGGTTCCTCCAGAGGCGCAGGACGCGTCTTTTCGCAAGGTGGTTGCGCTGATCCGGCAACAGAGCTCGGCGCCCATCGTCTTCATCTCCGGCGCCTCCATGGTCGAGGAAATCTGCCGCCGCAACTATGAGAAGGCCCTGCCGACGCGTCCCAACTCAACCCTCTTCGGCCTGCCTGAGCATGTCGAGGCCTTTAATGACGTCCTGCAGAAACTGAGTAAGGAATTGGGCATTGCATATCTGGATGTTTATACTCCGATGAAGAATCATCCCGACAAGCCATCGCTGTTCAATCCGTCTGACGGTATCCATCTGTCCACTGCCGGGCACGCGTTTGTCGCTGATGCGATCTTAACGGCGCTGGCGCACGGAATCGGCCGTTAAGTCGCCTTGTCACTTGGCTCGCCACGGCCAGCCAATGTGGCGCCCTCCGGGTGCAATTCTATGTTGTTGTCCTCCGGGCCGAACTTGGCCAAGCTGTCTGATCTGTCTGATCCGTCTGATCTGTCGGATCTGTCGGATCTGGCTGCGAAACCTGCCGAAAACGTTGTTCCCAGAAGTCCCTAGAGTCGGTCAATCAGTCCCTTGTGTCCAAAGCGTCATTCCCCACGGTCCCCAGCGTCCCCACGGTCCCGGCCATGAGTCGTGAGACGTGAGACGTGAGTCCTCGCCCCAGCGCCCCGCCGCCAATCAGTCCCACTGGTCTCTGGCATCCCCTGAGGCCGGCCATTATCAATGGGTGACCGATTCCGGCGCTGTTGCGGTTAATCGCAACCTGGCGCTTGTTAATTGTCGTCAACGGGTTATTATTGTGGTGCTGCCGGCAGTGCGTAGCGACGCAGCTCGCCGTGACAATTTTCCCCCGTGAGTGGTATGTCCAAGAAAGTGAGGATGGCGATGTTGGACTTGTTTGAGAAGAGTTTGCTTTTCAGTTTAGGTGCGGCGGCCATGACCAAGAACAAGGCCGAAGACGTGTTTGGCGAGTTGGTCAAGCAGGCCAAGTTGAGCCCGGAAGAAGGCCGCAAAGTCCTGGACAACATTCTGGAGCAGGGCAAGAAGACCAACGAGGAGTTGACGGAACGCATTGAGGAAGTCATCAAAACCCGTGGCCATTCGCTGCTGCCCTGCAATGCGACCATCAAGCAACTGCAGGCGAAGATAGACGATCTGGAAGCGCGCTTGGCAAAGCTCGAAGAGCCTGAGAAATGACGGGATGGCCGCGCGCGGCGACGCTGGCGGCGCCGTCGCAGCGGGGCTATGCGGCTTGATTGACACGTTGATTTTGTAGCAAAGGACGCGCTTCTGGCGCGTCCTTTGATATTCCGGCCGGTTACAGCAGGTCGCCAGAGGAGCACGGAGCAAGGGCGCGTCTATGCGTGATTACGACAAACAGAGTGAAGAGGCGTTTTTTTCGCTATTTCAGCCTTATTTCGATGCTGAGAAAGACGCTGCCAAGCAGCATGATCCAGCGAATTACTCGTTGGCGCGGATGGAGCCGTTGTTGGCGTTAGCGGGGCATCCTGAGTTGCGTTTGCGGGTGGTACATGTTGCTGGCACGAAAGGCAAGGGTTCGACCTGTCATTTCATTGCCAATCTGCTGAGTTCGGCGGGGCGCCGGGTGGGCTTGTTTACGAGTCCGCATCTAGTGACGGTCCGCGAGCGTTTTGAGATTGATGGGGCTTTGCTCAGTTATGAGCGGCTGACGGCTTTTGGACGCGAGTTCGAGGGCAAGGTCGCGGCGGCGGGTCTGGAACCGAGTTTGTTCGAGTTGTTCACGGTGATGGCCATGGCGCTGTTCATGGACGAGGGCGTGGAATACGCGGTCTTGGAGACGGGCATTGGCGGCCGTCTCGACGCCACCAATGTCGTGCCCACGCCTTGCTGTACGGTGATTACCCCGGTCAGCTACGACCACATGGCGCTGTTGGGCAACAGTATTGAGGCGATTGCCGGCGAAAAGGCCGGTATCATCAAGGCCGGCGTGCCGGTGGTGATCGGCAAGCAGCCCTACGCTGCTGCGGCGGCGGTGATCAGGGCGCGGGCGGCCGCGTTGGGTTGCGAGGTGATCAGCCCCCGTGCACTCAGTTCTGGCGCGCGCGCCTTGCTGCCGACGCCGTGCGCGCCATTTTTGCTGGACAATTTCGCGTTGGCGTTGACGGCCTTGGACTGCCTTGGCGTGACGCCGTCGCTGGCGGCATTTCGGCTGCCGGAGTTGCGTGCGCGTTGTGAGAAGATCAGCGACAAACCGCTGGTGCTGTTGGATGCGGCGCACAACGCTGATTCCATGGAGAAACTCTGCGCGGCGCTGTTGGCCTTGTATCCGGGCGTGCACTGGACGGTGGTGCTTGGCGTGGTGAAGGGCAAGGACAGCAAAGGGATGGTTCAGGCTTTGCGCACCTTGCCGGCAGAGTATATACTTACCAATCCCCATACGGGCAAGGGCTCGGGCCTCGACGAACTGATCATTGAGGCGTCGCAGGCTGGCCTGAAGGTACGGGCGGTGCTTCGCGATCTGCAGAGCGCGGCGGAGCTGCCAAAGGATCGGCCCTTGCTATTCACCGGCTCATTCTTCACGGCGTTGATTGGCGAGCGACTTTTCAATCCCTGAACAGCGCCGCGACTGGCGCAACGATAGCACCGGCATGGCGCCAGCTTGGCGCGAGTGCGGACCGACCTATAATTACACGAGGACACGACCATGGCGCAAGTATCCGTACCGTACGCCAAAAGCGCGGTGACATTCACGATTCCCGATGAGAACCTGGTTGGCATCTACGAGTCGTCGGTGCATCATTGCCGGCCGGCGGCTGACGGCCTGGCGCTGGTCGAAGAGGCACTGGCGCATCCCATCGGCTCCGAGCCGCTGGCGACGCTGGCGCGTGGTAAGCGCCGCGCGGTGATCATCGTCAGCGACCACACGCGGCCGGTGCCGAGCCGGGCGATCTTGCCGCCCATGCTGCGGCAGTTGCGCGAGGGCAATCCCGCCATTGACATCACCTTGCTGGTGGCCACGGGACTGCATCGGGCCACGTCGGCGGACGAATTGCGCCAAAAGCTCGGCGACGACATCTACGACCACGAGAAGATCGTGATACACGATTCGCGGGATGCGGCGAGCCTGTGTTTTCTGGGCATACTGCCTTCCGGCGGCGAGTTGTGGATCAACAAGCTGGCGGTGGATTGCGATCTGCTGCTGGCCGAGGGCTTTATTGAGCCGCATTTCTTTGCTGGTTTTTCTGGTGGCCGCAAGAGCGTGCTGCCGGGCATTGCGGGCACGGCGACGGTACTGGCCAATCATTGTTCTGAGTTCATCCAGTCGCCGCTGGCGCGCACAGGCAATCTCGACGGCAATCCCTTGCATCGCGACATGCTGTGGGCGGCGCGGCAAGCGCGACTGACCTTCATTGTGAATGTGGTGATCAACGGCGCCAAGGAGGTCATCAAGGCCTTTGCGGGCGACAGCGTGGCGGCGCATGACGCGGGCTGCGACTATTTGCGGGGGCTCTGCCAGATTGACGTGCCGGCGGCGGACATCGTTATCACCAGCAATGGCGGTTATCCGCTGGATCAGAATATCTACCAGGCCGTGAAAGGCATGACTGCCGGCGAATTCGGCAGCGCGCCGGGCACGGTGATCATCCTGGCGGCGGCCTGCAACGACGGCCACGGCGGCGAGCAGTTCTACCGTTTCTTGG
>JAQWBY010000193.1 GCA_028706165.1 Lentisphaeria bacterium
GCCCTACGCCTGGCCTGGAACGACACGAGCAGCGGCTACGGCGAGCTGACCCTGACGCCGGCTGCGCCCCTGCCCATACAGCGCCGCCTGGACCTGCGCGCGCAGCTCTACGTGCCAGCAGGAAGCGGCCTGCGCGCTTTCCAGCTCCGCGTCATTGACGCCGCCGGCGAGATATTCCAGATTCCAGGGGAACTACCCGCCGACCGCCACGGCTGGCTGTCACTGTCTTTCACGATAGACCTTGCCAACCCACCAGCCGACAGCTGGGGCGGTAATGACAACAATGTCATGGAAGTGCCCCTGGCCGTGCAGGGCGCTGGCTTTGACTTTCGCCGCGAACCTGCTCAGAGCCATTTCTTCCTCAGCCACTTGGTCTACGAGCCCCAAGCCACCGCCGCCGACACCACGACGCTGATCGACTTCGCCAACCAACAGCCGACCATCAACCTGCACCGCGCCGCCGATCTCAAACACGACTACGCCTACGCCAGCGCCGACGCCAGCGCCAAAACGGCACTCACGCTCAGCTGGGATAAAACGCCCACCAATCACTACGAATTCACCATCAACGAACGTATGCCTCTGCCGACTTTCAGCAACGCCGTCTTCCGGGTCAGCGCCTTCTTTACCGCCAACAATGACGTGTCGTTGCTGAATCTGCGCCTGAGGGACAAGGACGGAGAAATCCTGCAATACCGCGTGCCCGTGTCCGCGGCCAGCAGCGGCTGGCAAAACATCGTCTTCCCCGTGAATGCGACCATCGCCAACAGCAGCTCCTGGGGTGGCGCCGTCACCAACCAGCGCCTTGACTTCCCAGCCAGCTTTATCGGCTTTGCTGGCGATTTTCGCAGTCGCCAGAGCACAGGCTCGATGGCCATCGGCAAGGTCGCCATCGAAGTGATGACGGACTTCCGGCCACTCACACCGACACTGGAAACCGGCAATCCCATCCACGTCCTCGTGCCGGGCGAGGCAGGCAAGCTCGGCCTGCGCATCAGCAACCACAAGCCCCACGGCGTCAAAGCCCGCGTCAGCTACACTATCCGCGATGGCCGCGATGTGGAAATTGCCGCCGAAGAGCAGGCCATGGCCATCACCAGCGGCACGGATTTCCTCCTGCCCCTGCCAGCACCCAAGGCACACGGCGTGTACTATGTCGATGTCGTCTACCAGGAAGACGACCCACGCGTGGAACCCCTCAATGTCAGCTACAGCTTCGCCGCCATGCAGCCAGCTGGGCCGACCACCGGCCGCGGCAAGGGATTCCTTTTCGGCGTCTGCTCGCACCCGCAACGCCACCCCCGCGAACACCAGGAACTCGAAGCCATGGCCGCCGCCTGGTGCGGCGCCAAAATCATCCGCGAAGACATCGACTGGAACCGCATGCAGCCCGCCCAAGACCAGTGGAATTTCGACAGCTTTGATTTCACCGTCGACGCTTTCGCCAAATACGACATTGAACTGGAAGCCATTTACAGCTACTGCGCCCGTTGGGCCGTCGCCAAAGATTGGCAGCCGCTCAAGCCCGACCTCAAGCGCGGCGCCCGCCCCGACTACCAGCACTGGGCGGCTTTCATCCGTGGCTTCGCGGAACGCTATCGCGGCAAGGTCCATTATGTCGAAGTGTGGAATGAACCCGACCTGCACGGCTTCGCCAACTTCAGCGCCGAAGAATACATCGAACTCATGAAAATCGCCTACTCCGAGACCAAAAAGGCCGCACCGGAAATGACCGTGATGACCGCCGGTTTCACCTGCATGCCGCCCTACGCGCGCCTCAATGACGAAAAACATATGGAAAAAACCCTCACTCTCGGCCGCGGCTATTATGACCTCCACGCCTTCCACGGTCACGGACCCTACGTCCACTACCGCAGCCAGATCGAACGCATGCTGCCTTTCCGCGAACAACTCGGCGTCACCGCGCCGTGGTACGCCAATGAAACCGCCATTTCCTCCGTGCACATCGGCGAATACCGCCAGGCCGTCACCCTCTTCCAAAAATTCCTTTACAGCTGGGCCCGTGGCTCCATCGGCTACAACTGGTACGACCTGCGCAATGACGGCTATGACCCCAAGGAAGGCGAACACAATTTCGGCCTCATCACCAAAGACTTCCACCCCAAGGCCGCCTACGTGGCCTACAATGCCCTCGCCAATGTCTACCGCGAGGCCAGCTACCTTCGCGACATGACTCTGCCCGAACACCTCGACGGCTTCCTCTTCAAAAGCCGCGACGGCGACTTCCTGCTGGCAAACTGGAACCTCGACAGCCAAAAACCATCGCGACTCATCGTCCTCACCGGCATCAGCGGCAAGGCATCGCACATTGATCTTTTCGGCAACGAACGGCCACTCAACGTCGTCAACCAGGCCGTGGTCATCAACATCGACCGCGAGCCCGGCACCATTCGCGTCAGCGGCCAGGCAAACGAGCCGGTCGTTGCCGGCGACTTCCTCGAACAGGTCGATGAACTCACCGTCATCGCCGGCGAACCCAAACAGCTGGCCTTCAACATCCGCAATCCCACCGCCTTCGCCCTCGCCACCGACATCGCTCTGATTTTGCCCGATGGACTCACAAGCAGCAACCAGCGGCAGAACATCGAACTGGCGCCCGGCGCTGAAGCCCTCTGCGTATTTGATATCGCCGTCGCCAAGGACTTCCGCTCGGTTCCCGGCGCCCAAAAGGACATCACGGTCGATGCCCGGTTCGGCGCGCTCTGGCAGGGGCGCTTTGCCTGCCCGGTCAATTCGGTAACCGTCCTGGAAAACAACGCGATACTCTCGGGCGACGCCCATTTCGTGCTCGACGCCGCCGCTCAGAACACCATGCTCGTACCTAATGCGCCCGACATGGCCAAGCTGCGCTGGCGTGGCCCCGATGACCTCAGCGCCAAAATCTGGCTCGGCCAAGACGGCCAGCAGCTGCTCATCCGCGTCGTCGCCATCGACGACATCCACCAACAGCCCTTCAGCGGCGGCGATGTCTGGAAGGGCGACAATGTCCAGATCGCCATCGCCCTGCCCGGACAACAGCCCTTTTGGGAAATCGGCTTCACCGTCACCAATGACCGTCGCAACGACGTCCATATCTGGCAGGCACCCACTGGCTTTGACGCCGCTGCCGCAACGGCCGCGGTAACCCTGCGCGCTGTGCGTGACGAAGCGAAGAAAGAAACCCGCTACGACGCGGCCATTCCCTGGTCCGCCATCGGCCTCAACGCCGATAATGCCACGCTGGGCTTCCGCTTCAATCTCCTGGTCAACGACAACGACGGCGAGGTCCGCGAGGGCTTCCACGCCGTCGCCCCGGGCCTGGGCACCGGCAAGAACGCCCGGCTTTTTCCCCATCTTATCCTGCGCTGACGCCGCCCGGCGCACCAGGATGCAAGCCACTGCAAGCAGAGGACAGCATCATGATTGCCAAAGAGGTCTTCAGTTCAGAGGAAAAAGCGCGCATCCGTGAATGGTCCGGCGGCGTCCGCGCGGCCCTGCTGGCCAATCGCCGGCAGTTTGAGCAGTATCCCGTGCCGTTATTACTGGCAGGCGACGTCTATCGCGGCATCTGGCTGGAGCACAACCAGGACAACATCTTCCTGGCCGACTACGACCCGGAGTCCGCTTGGGCATCGCAGCAGGCTTTCATGCGCTACCAACGCGAGGACGGACTGCTGCCTTTCGTCCTACCGCTGGACACCAAGACCGGCTATTTCAAGTGCGAGGCGGGCTACGGGCAGGTCCAGTGCATCTTCCCCTTCACTCGCTGCGCCATGGCCATCGCCCAAAAAACCCAGCAGAACGAAGAGGCCCTCGCCGCCATCTACCGGGCTGGTTCCCGCTATGACCAGTGGTTCGGCAAATACCGCAACCGCCGCGGCACCGGCCTCGCCGAAATGTACTGCGAATGGGACACCGGCCACGACAATGATCCCCGCGTCACCGACGACGGCATTCCCCACGGCTGCCCCGACAAAGACGCCGTGAACATGCCTAACCTACCCATCATGCCCGTGCTCTCGGTTGATCTCTCCGCCATGCTCTATGGCAATCGCATGGCCCTCGCTGAACTGGCCACCATGCTGGGCAAAGACCACGAAGCTGCACTATGGCACGAACAGGCCGCCGAAATCAAAGCCAAAATCGACGCCTGGCTCTACTGCGCCGAAGACGATTTCTATTACGACCGCGACAGCCGCGGCCTGCGCAAATACCGCACCGAGCACATCACCCGGCTCTTCCTCAACCGCGTCCTTGATCAAGACGTCTTCGACCGCATTTATACGCGCTACTTCCACGATCCCAAGGAGTTCATGCCGGCCTATCCCATTCCGGCCGTCGCCGTCGCCGACCCGCATTTCATCAAGGAGTGCCCGAAGAATTCCTGGGGCGCTAACACCCAGGCGCTGACCACCCTGCGCGCCATCTTCTGGATGAAGGACTACGGCCGCCAGGACGAGCTCAAACGCCTGCTCCTGCGCTGGCTGCGCGCCTTCATCGCCTTCGACAGCAAGTTCCCCCAGGAAATCAACCCGTTTACCGGCGCCCCCATCGGCACCGGCGTCAATTACTCCCCGAGCCTCATCATCTTCCTCGAAGCCGCCAAGATCGTCTGCGGCAACAACTAACAGCGGCATGCCGCAGCACTGAGCAGGAATCGCATCATGAAAAAGATCAAAATCGGTCAGATTGGCATCGGTCACAATCACGCGTCGGAAAAGATGGCGGCGTTCCGCCGCCTGAGCGACCTCTATGAGGTCGTCGGCGTCGTCGAAAGCGACCCCGAGTGGAAAGAGCGCCGGGGCAATCTGCCGCAGTACCAGGGCCTGCCCTGGCTGACGGAGGAGGAGCTCTTCCAGACTCCCGGCCTGGAAGCCGTCGCCGTCGAGACCGACGGCTTTGATCTCCTGAGCACCGCCCAACGCTGCGTCGACCACGGCATGCATATCCACATGGACAAACCCGGCGGCGAGGAGCTTGAGCCCTTCCGCAGGCTGCTGGACTGCTTCCGCCAGAAACACCTGTGCATCCAGCTCGGCTATATGTACCGCAACAATCCGGCCATTAATTTCTGCTTCAAAGCCGCCCGCAGCGGCTGGCTCGGCGACATCTTCGAGGTCCATGCCGTCATGAGCCGCTATGACGGCGACGACTACCGCCGCTGGCTCTCCGGCTTCAAGGGCGGCGCCATGTATATCTTCGGCGGGCACCTCATCGACCTGGTGATATCCCTGCTCGGCCGTCCTCAGAGGGTCACCCCCTATCAGCGCAAAACCCGTGATGACAATCTCTACGACAACGGCTTCGCGGTCATGGAATACCCGCGCGCGACGGCGTCCATCCGCACGTCCGTAGTCGAGATTGACGGCATGAAGCACCGCCGGCTCATCGTCTGCGGCACCAAGGGCACCGTGGATATCTGCCCCCTCGAACACCCCAGCAGCCGCTACCACCTAGACCCGCTCCATGTCCGCCTCACCCTCAAAGAGGACAATGCGGAATTCAAGGCCGGTACCCACGACGTGGTCATGCCCGTCATGCAGGGCCGCTATGATCTGCAACTGACCGAACTGGCCCGTATCATCCGCGGCGAAATCGCCAACCCCTACCCCATCCTCCATGAGCTCCTCGTGCAGGAAGCACTCCTGCAGGCCGCGGGATATTACCAGTAGCCCACCCCAGGCGCTGCAACAGCAGAATTTTACTGACCGATGCAGCTGCCAATGACAAAGCCATGCGGCGGCAAGCGCAACCGCCCATGGCCGTCGGTCGTCGTGGACCATTCCACGCCGGCGCTGGCAGCGATGATCTCCCGCGGCTGTAACGCGCTATCCCAGGCCGTCTCGGCCGTTTCACCGGCGACATTGACCGCGAGAAAGACCTCGCCACCCGGCAGAGTCCGCGCAAACGCGAAGATATGATCCGGCGCGCCGCTGTCCAACCAGCGCAGTGGCGCGTCAAAAAGCGCCGGCAAACGATGCCGGAAGGCCGTGAGTTTGCGCAGCAATTCCAAGCGGTCCTTGCCGGCCGGTGTCATGGCGCGTGACCAGTTGATGCACAGCCGGCCGTGTTCGCGATTGGCGTAGATGCTGTGCGGAGCATTGTCGGCCACTTCCTGGCCGTTATAGACCATGGGCATGCCATTGAGCGTGAAGATCAAGGCGAGCATGGCGTCGCAAATCTCCTTGCCGCAGCTGGCCTCGTAGCGGCCGCCGTGCATGGCGGTGTCCATGGCGTAGTCGTGGTTGTCAAAACAGCGCATCCAGTGAAAGCCCCGGGGATAATCAAGCTGTTCCTGATCCCAGGCGGTTCTGAGCTCGCGAGCACCGCTCTTGCCCCGCAGCATGTCGCGGATGGCCCACTGCGTGTAGAAGCCGTAACTGAGGTCAAAGGCCTCGTGCTGGTCGTCCCCACGCAGGCCCTCGCACATCATGATGCAATCAGCCTTGATTGCCCGGCAACGGCGATAGCCCTCCTCCCAGAAATCCACCGGTAATTTGTCCGCGACATCACAACGGAAGCCATCCACATCGTAGTCACGCAGGAAGAACGCCATGTTGCGGTAGAAGTACTCACGGACAGCCGGATTAGCCAGATTCATCTCCGGAAAACGCCACTCGCCGATGCGCATCGCGCCGTGCTCGTCGCGCAGCACATAATCCGGATGCTCATCCAGAAAGACCGCCGTCGGCCCGCAGTGGAAATACACCAGGTCGAAAATGATCCGCATGCCCAGGCGGTGGACTTCATCAACAAAACGCCGCAGGTCCTCGGCGCTGCCGTACTCGGGTTCGACGGCAAAGAAGTCCTTTACCCGATAAGGATTGCGTGGGTTGTTCAAGCCGCTGCCGCGCTGCCGGCCGCTCCAGTACTCCTGGCGCGGATCGTCATCCGCCAGCATCACCGGGCATAGATAGACGATGTCCACCCCGAGCGACGCCACATGCGGCAACAGCGCCATTGCCGCCGCCAGCGTGCCCTCAGGCGTAAAGGGCCGTAGAAAAATCTGGTACATCACCGCCGAATGCAAAAAAGCCGGCACCGGACGGGCACGATCTACCAGCGGATCACGGACGGACGCATACGTGGGTTTGTAACGCATAACGACACCTCTTAATCAAGCTGCCAAATGAAAACAACCAGCCCGGCCCCTTCCCGCCGCAACAACGCGCGGCAACACCGAATTTCGCGCCTGAATATACCCCCCGCCCACCAGAATAAAAAGATCAATCAGAGCGTAGGGGTGGACCTATGTGTCCGCCCCAGCCGGTCCCTGGGCACACCGGGAACCGTGAGGGCCGGATGACACACTGCGCTGGGGGCTCTCGTCTCTCGTCTCTCGTCTCTCGTCTCTCGTCTCTCGTCTCACGGTCGTGAGGGCGACCTTATAGCCCGCAGCGTCACTTGAGCTCAGCGGGCGTCCACTCGCGCGCCGATATCTCGGCCGATCGGATGGGGCAATGGTGATTTCATCCCGTCCATCATCCACGCCGACCAATGCTCTTCACTTAACAAATTTCATAGTGCCTTAAGCTTCAGCAAAACAGCCTGTTATGATCGCGGCATTTATTGCCGCGAAGCGGCAGAAGCGCTGAAAGCGCGAAACATACCAGCCCAGG
>JAQWBY010000194.1 GCA_028706165.1 Lentisphaeria bacterium
ACGCGGTTTTCGCCGAAGCAGCGTAGGCCGGCGGCGTAGGCTTCCTGGACGGCGTCGGCGGGGAAGGTCTTGCTGACGGCGAGCAGGCGCGCGGCGTCGTGGCGACGCCCGGCGCGTTGGAGGGCATTGGCCAGGCGTTCCTGGACGGCGGCGATATTCGTGGCGATGTTGCTCATGATAACACTGTTCTCCTCTATACGGTCGGCGTGGGTGTCAAGATGTACCTCTGGGGGGGTGATCGGTCACCCATTGATAATGGCGGCCTCAGGGGACGTCAGGGACCAGTGGGACTGATTGACGGCGGGGCGCTGGGGCGAGGACTCACGTCTCACGTCTCACGACTCATGGCCGGGACTGTGGGGACTTTCGGGACTGTGGGGAATGACGCTTTGGACATAAGGGACTGATTGGGGACTTCCTGGACTTCGGGGACCGGTTGCTTGATACCCGGGACTGTCCGCGCCAGAGAGGCAAGGTGTGCATCCATTCTCAATGGGTGACCGATGACCCGGGGGGGGCGTTCGTGCCGGTGGTTTTTTGCGCCGTGCCGGCAACGGCATTATGTTACGCGTTCCTTTGGGATGGCACCCGCTGCCGTTGCGCGTGTCAATATAAACGCCCGGCAGGATTTTCGGCCGCCGGGTAGTTTTTTTCAGGCAATGGCGACCCGCACGTCGCAGGCAAGCCGGGGGTATGAAGACAGACAAGAAATCAGAGCAATGGCTGACGCGTGATGATCGCCGACGTTCCGTAGGCGGCCTGGACCGGCCCAGTTACCGTGAATGGCGCCGGGAGAACGCCTTGGCCAGTTGGCTGGGCGACGAACGGCGCGCCGAGGTCTTTGCCGAGCTGCGGCCGGAGCCGCGGAGCATGGGCGAGTTGGTGAGCGAGGCCATGGCCGCCGTGGGCAAGAACGACATGCTGCTGCTGGCGGATTTGCGCGAGCACTGGGCGGATATTGTCGGCGCCGACAATGCCACGCAGTCGAGCCCCCTGTCTGTTGACGGGGTAACCTTGCGCATAGAGATCTCCTCGCCAACTTGGTTTTACGTTTTTGAACACCAGCACAAGGCCCGTTTTGTCCAATTGCTGACGGACTATACGGGCGGTGTAATTACCCGTATCCAATTTGTGCCGCGGGGGTATCGGCCGCCGCGGCGGTTTTGAATGGCGCCTGGCGGTTGTGATCGCGGGCGGCACGTTAGCATAGGTATGCGAAGGAACATCATGGACGTATTCAAGAAGACGACGCGTCGTGTAATATTGTTGTTATTGGGGCTATGCCTGTGCCAGCCGCTGTTCGTCCAGGCGGCGGGGGAAACGCCCGAGGCGCTGTTGCAGCAGGAGCCCGTGCTGGTCAAGCCGTCCATCCGCGAACGGCTGGTCGGCAAGGTAGTCGTCGACTTGATCGCGCACTTTCATTATGAGCCGCAGATGATCGACCCGGCGCTGTCCAGCGAATGGTTTCAGGAGTATTTCAAGACCCTTGATGCCAATCGCATGATGTTTTTGGAGTCTGACATTGACAGCTTTCGTTCCTACGAGACGGTGCTGTGGAACAGTCGCAATCGGGTGGCCAATCTTGATTTTGCTTTTGATGTTTATCAACTGTACTTGCGGCGTTCCCGCGAGTGGGCGCTGTACTCCATTGAATGCCTGAAAATGCCCCACGACTTCACGGTTGATGAGTCGCTGCCCATCGATGCCCGGGAGGAGCCGTGGTGCAAGAACATGGACGAGTTGCGCGATCTCTGGCGCCGCCGCGTCAAAAATGCGCTGCTCAATGAAGAGATCATCGCCAAGAAAGAACGGGAAAAAGAGCTCAAACAGACTAGCGACAAGACACCCGCCGCAGGCGGTGCTGAAGGCGATCAAGCCGCCGCGGGTAGCGCTGAAAGCGTTGACTCGGTCCTGCCCAAGGAGGCGCCTGACGTGCGTTTGGCGAAGAATTTTGCCCGCAATTACAAGCGGCGGACGGAGTTGGAGGCGATCGACATCCTCGAGCTCTTTCTGTCGTCGTTGACGCGGGTCTACGACCCGCATTCTGCGTACATGGCGCCGGAGACGAAGGAGAATTTTGACATCAACATGCGTTTGTCGTTGCAGGGCATTGGTGCGGTGTTGACCTCGCAGGATTCCTACACGACGGTGGTGAGCATCATCCCTGGTGGTCCGGCGGACAAGGACGGTCATCTCAAGGGTGGCGATCGGATTATCGCGGTGGCGCAGGACGGTGAGGACCCCATTGATGTGGTGGAGACGCCGTTGAACAAGGTAGTTTCGCAGATACGCGGGCCAAAGGGCACGACGGTGCATCTGACGATTCTGCCGGAAGGTTCGGGGACGCCGCAACGCCTAAGCCTAGTGCGTGACGAAGTGAAGTTGACGGATCAGGAGGCCCAGAGCGAGATTCGCCTGTTGCCCCTGTCTTCTGGCCGGGAAGCCCGGGTGCTGGTGGTGTACCTGCCGTCGTTCTACGCCGATTTTGCTGCCAAAGGCGCCGGCGATGACAACTACAAGAGCAGCACGCGTGATATCAGCGCGCTGCTGGCCAAGGCCAGCCAGGAGCGCCCGCTTGACGGCATGATCCTTGATCTGCGCGGCAATGGCGGCGGCAGCCTGGAAGAAGCTATTGAACTTTCGGGGCTTTTTCTTGCCGATGGGCCGGTGGTGCAGGTGCGCAACAACAAAGGTCAGGTCGAAAAGCGTATGGTGCCCGACGGTACGGCGGAATACGGCGGGCCCCTGTTGGTGCTGGTGGACAAATTCAGCGCATCGGCCTCGGAAATCGTCGCCGCCGCCCTGCAGGACCGCGGACGGGCGATTGTCATCGGCGATCGCTCTACCCATGGCAAAGGCACAGTCCAGACCATCTTCGATTTGCGGCGAGTGCCGAGCATCAGTCGCGCGCAGACGCAGATCGGCAACAGCGAACCCGGATCGCTGAAATTCACCATGGCCAAATTCTACCGCGTCAATGGCAGTTCCACGCAGGTGAAGGGCGTGACGCCGGACATTTTCTTCCCGTCTTTCACGGACCACATGGAGACTGGCGAGGGCAATCTGCCGCATGTGCTGCCCTGGGACGTGATTGAGCCCGCCGGGTACCAGCGCCTGGATAGCCTCGATGCGCTGTTGCCGGCACTGAAGGACGCGGCCTTGCAGCGTAGCCAGGCAGACCCGCTGTTTCAGGAGTATAAGCGGGACATCGCCTTCTATGCGGACTTGCGCGCAGTTAAGGCGTTGCCTCTTCAACGCGAGGCCCGCGAAGCATTCCAGGCGCGGGAGGAGGAGGCGTCCAAGATGATCCGCAAATTCCAGGCGCAACGCAAAAATGCCCGCAAAAGCGATGACAAGGGGGCCGCGAAGGACGATGGCGAGCCCGGCAAGGACCTGATCCTGGATGCGGCACTGGGCGTCATGGGCGACCTGCTGCAGGCGCTGCCGGCGGGGGCCCTGGCAGCTGAAATTGCCCCGGCACCCGCGCCGGCGTTGCCGACGGCGGCGGAGTGACGCTGCCGCGTGCGGTCTAGACTTCCTCGCAGGCCAGGCGCTCGACCATGGTCAGGATGATGACCGATGCGAGCAGTGAGCTACCGCCATAGCTGAGCAGCGGCAGGGTGATGCCGGTTGTGGGCATGAGGCCGAGATTGACCGCCAGGTGAATGAATGCCTGGCCACTGAGCATGAAACCCGCGCCGATGTACACCGCGTAGGCGAAGACGGAACGGCTGCGCTGTGCCCGATAGCAACAGTAGGCCAGCCAGCCAAAGCAAAGCATGACCAGAGGCAGGACGCCAAAGACCCCCAGCAGTTCCGCCGCGCAGGCGAAGAGCGAATCATTGTAACGGAAGGGCACGAGCAGCAGCGCGGCGTCATTGTCCGCGAAAAGTGTGCCGGTCCAACCGCCTTTGATAAAGCAGTTACGCATTTGCATGGCCTGCCAGCCAACGCGGGCGCCGATTTCCGGTGCGCCGAGGCCGAAAAATGCCAGGAAGCGCTCGTACACGTAGTTGTAGCGCAGGCAGACGGCGAGCAGCCCGGCGCTGCCGGCGCCGGCGAGGAAGGCGACGTGCTGCCAGCCGATGCCACAGGCATAGATGAGCACCAGCGCGGTCAGCCCGTAGATGAGCGTCGTTCCCCAGTCCGGCTGCAGCATGACGGGCAGCATCCAGAGCATCGCGTAGGACAAGGCGAGGGCAAAATGCCGCCAGGATGGCGTTGCCGGCGCGCGGCGGGCAATCAACCAAGCGAAACCCAGGATGAAAAAGGGCTTGGCCAACTCGCTGGGTTGCATGCAGAACGAGTGGAAGCGATACCAGCCGCGCATGCCGTTGATGCGAACGCCGAAAAGAAGTACCCCGAGCAGGGCGAGGTACGCTGCCGCGCCGGCGACCGCGGCAAGGCGCAGGAGGGTTTGTCGCGGCAGGGCGAAGGCCGTCGCCAGGGTAGTCAGAGCGCAGAGCAGCCAGACGCCCTGGCGGACGTGAAACTGTAGTGCGGAGGTGCTGCCGCGCGTGACACTGCCGATGATCAGGCAGCCGGCCACGCCGATGAGTGTGATCAGCAGCGCCAGGCGCCAGGCGCAACGATAGCGTCCCGGGCTGCGCCCGCCGGGGCGCACTGGGCGCTGGTTGTGCTCGCTGGCGCCGTGGTTAGCGGGCGGCGGCATGGATGTCGATGCGGATGTCACGGCCATTGCCCTGGTTTTCCTGCCACAGCTTATTGTCTTTGATGAACGCTCGGCGTGATGTCGCCAGCAAACTGAAGGTGACGACGTGTCCACGTAGTTCGTGGTCGTATTCTTTTTCCATGCCCGTCAGGCCGCATTCCAGGCCAGTGGCGGGATCAGTGTGGACTGAGCCGAGTATGTTTCGCAGGGCTGTATTCTGGCTATAGATGCGGACGAAATAGGCGCGCAGGGTCAGGCCGTTTTCGGGTGCCTGGGTCATGTGCCATAGCGCCGGCAGTTGCATGTCGAGGTCGTCGGCGATTTGCCATGGGCGGCCGAGATGCGATGGCAGGTCCTGGCGTGGCGGCAACGGAAAGGGGCGGTCGTTCAGGGCTTCCCAGCGTGTCAAGGTGGCCTCTGCCGTGCTGAGGTCAGCAGGGACCTGCCAGAGCAATCGCAGGCGTCGTTCTGAATAGGCCAGAGCAATGCCGTCGCGGCTGATGATGCGCCCGCGCAGGCCGGGAATGGCCACGCTCTGAGCAGCCTGGGCATTGTTGCGTATCAGTTCCCGTGCAGTTTCGGATTGCATCGCCAGCCAGACAATGCGCGCCGTGACAGCAACGGCGCCGAGCATAAAGGCAGCCGTCAGCCGCTGAGCGCGTTTCCACCTCAGTTCAGCCGGAGTGGGTGCATTCGCGGAAACGGTGGGCATCATTGGTTGGCATGGACTTCCGGGGGAGGGAAACGGTGAGTCGAGGCGGGGCAGAGCGGTGGGGGACCAAGCGGAGGAGAACGGGGCGGGAGATCGCTGGTGCTGGGTCAGCGTTCGTGGGCACAGGCACAGAGCACGGCGAACGAGGGGACTTCACTGGGAGCGGTGCTGCTCAGCAGGGACGCGGCGATGCGGCCGGAGTCGACGCTGACGCGGGCGTTGTCCCGCACGGTGGCGGTGGCGGCGCTGCCCAGGAGCCAGCAAGCCAGAATGAACATGGTGACGACAAAGTAGCGTTTGCCGCGCTCGGTATAGAAATAGCTCATGGCTCTCTCCTCGTGATTATGGGAACACGCCTGGTGGTGTCAACCCGGTTATGGTGATTTCAGATCGGCGTCCATATCGGCGGCGACGCGTTTTTTCTCATGTTCGGCGATAATCTGCAGTTCCTGTTCCCAAGCCTTGATGCTCCAGAGTTCGACCCATTTTTCGGCGCCGACGAGCATGACGTCACTGCCGGCGCTGAGGCCCAGCAGATCGCGGAACATCACCGGTATGGTGATGCGGCCCTGATTGCTGATGACTTCGCTTTGACTCAGTGAGCCAATGCGCCGATGCTGCCGTCGCAACGCCGCGTCGTTGAGGACATCGTCCGTGTCGTTGCTGCCCTGGCGGCGCAGATTTTCCCATTCACTCATGGGAAAAATGCCCAGGCAGCCTTCCGGCAGGCAATAAAGCATCACCCGACCGCTATTGTTGCTGGCGGCTAAATCCATCAGCAGCAAGGGTGGCAGCTTGAGGCGGCTGTTGGCGTCAAGCACGCATTTGCCCTGAAAGCAAAACTGCATGAGAGGCTCCCCTCAGTCAGAACTTGCGAGCTCGTAAGACATTCCATTTTATTCCAGATAGAACCAATATCGTCCGAAATTTTCCAATGGCAAGGGGCTGATGATGAATTTTGTTGCGGGGCGGGTAAGTGATTGATACTTGTTGTCAGACATGCCTCGTGCGATTGCGGTGGGATGCAACGTGTCTGGCCAATGTGGCGCCCTCCGGGCGCAATTCTAGGTTATTGCCTCACCCCGGGTTGCGGCGCCCTCCGGGCGCCTCACCCGGGGATATGCATGGTACGGCCCTTCGGGCCGAACTTGGCCAATCTGTCTGATCGACTGTCTTTTATTGCGGACGGATCGGACGGATCGGACGGATCGTTTTTCTTGTTATCGCGGACGGATCGGACGGATCGGACGGATCGTTTTTCTTGTTATCGCGGACGGATCGGACGGATCGTTTTTCTTGTTATCGCGGACGGATCGGACGGATCGGACGGACCGGACGGATCCGGCTGCGAAAACCTGCCGAAAACGTTGTTTCCAGAAGTCCCTAGAGTCGGTCAACCAGTCCCTTGTGTCCAAAGCGTCATTCCCCTCGGTCCCGAAAGTCCCCACAGTCCCGGCCATGAGTCGTGAGACGTGAGACGTGAGTCCTCGCCCCAGCGCCCCACAGCCAATCAGTCCCACTGGTCCCTGGCGTCCCCTGATGCCGGCCATTATCAATGGGTGACCGCTTACCACAACGGCGCAGGTCGTTATTTTTCCGCAGATTCCGCCGATTGACGCAGATTTTTTTAAGAATGGCCAAGGCCTTTTTGATCTCCCTGTCGCAAACCATCATCAGCCGTCGATTGCCGTATTTGAGCGCTATACGCGCGACCTACGGCGGCGCTTCCGGGAGTCCCTTTTGGTGCTAGGGTCCCTGGGTTGTTTCGGTCTGCCGCAACGCCTGCTGCTGGCGCGGCAGCTGGAAAAACGGCTATTTATCCTTATAGTAAGATTCTCATTTTTGTCATTATTTGTCACCCGGCGAACGAGTCAAAGACCGTACACAATCATGTTGAAGGGCAGGGTTTTTCATGAAGCACGTACTTATTCCAACCAAGCTGGATAAAGTTGCCAAGGACATACTTACGGCGAAGGGTTACGCCGTGGTGCAGGATGCCGAGACGGACATGGCGACGTTGGCGCAGCAGCATCCGGAGACCGAGGCGTTGATTGTGCGTAGTGAGAAGGTCACCCCAGCCATCATTGATGCTCTGCCCAATTTGCGGACGGTGGTGCGTGCTGGTGCCGGTTACAACACCAT
>JAQWBY010000195.1 GCA_028706165.1 Lentisphaeria bacterium
GATGCGGTTCCGGAAGGTGTCAACGAAGTCGCGGAGGCCGCCGAAGACGGGGTTGGTGGAGACTTGTTTGATGGGGTTGCCGGCGGGGTAGAGGGTGGCTTCCCGCCACATGTCATCGAGGACGAGACGGCCCTTGATGCCGGCGACTTCGCAACGCTCCATGGGGTGGCCGCGTTCGATGTCATAGCTGGCAGAGAGATGGCCGACGGCGCCGCTGGTGAAGCGGACATTCATGCTCATGGTGGTGTGGATGGTGCGGCCCGGCGCGGTGGTGCAGAAGGCGTGGACGGCGCAGATGTCGCCGCCGAAGTGCCGCATGACGTCCACCGAGTGTGGATTGAGGGCCTTGATCATGTAGAAGGGTGAGCTCTCGTTGGGGTTTTTGATCCACATGGACATGTTGATGAAGAGCTGGTGGCCAATGAGACCGTCATCAACCCATTTTTTGGCGACCTTGGCGGCGTCGGTGAAGCGGTGATTGAAGTCAATGGCGAAGCAGCGCTGGTGTTTTTTGGCGCAGGCGACCATTTTTTCGGCTTCGGGGATGGTATTGCAGATGGGTTTTTCGCAGAGGACGTGGCAGCCTGCTTCGAGTGCCTGAATGGTTGGCAGGTAGTGGTCGCTGCCGTATTCGACGCCGCCGGTGGCGACGCTGACAAGGTCGGGCTTGATGGTGGCCAGCATGGTTGGGGCGTCATAGAAACCGGGGACGCCGAGGCGCTGGGCGGCGGCGTCACAGCGGTCTTTGCGGATATCGCAGACGGCGACGAGTTCTGCCAATGGGTCGGCCTGATGGAGGTCGGCGTGGCGGTTGCCGATCGGCCCGCATCCAATCACAGCTACGCGGAGAGACATGATAGACAGTCCTTTCTGAGGGTGAAAAACAACCGGGCCCGGAGTAGCGCAACCGGGCCCGGGTGGGAGAATAGGGGTGATTACTTGGTGGTCTTGCTTTGGAGCTTGGCGGCTTGTTTGGCGTCGCCGATGTGCATGGTATCGTAGGCCTGCTGGCTGCTGGTGAAAGCCGGGCCGACTTCGGCGTGGCCGTGCCAGCATTCCTGGGTCAGCATGGGGTTCTTGCGGCCGGTCTGTTTTTCGCGTTTGGCGATCCACTTTTCCATGCGCTTGGTGAGGGCGGCGACGATCTCGGGGTTTTTGCTGGCCACGTTGTTGTTTTCGTCGGGATCGAGGAGCAGATCATAGAGCTCGACCTCGGCTTTGAAATGGAAGTCTGGTTCGAGGGCGCGGATGAGTTTCCACTGCGGTGTGCGCCAGCCGTGCTTGCGCATCCAGGTGCATTCGGTGATATAGAATTCGGAGCAGATGTTGGTTTTTTCCTCGCGGACGAGTTTCATGAGGCTTTCGCCGTCGAACTTGATTTTGCTCTTGACATTGAGCAGTTCGAGGATGGTCGGCATGAGGTCTTTGTGCTGGTTGTAGCCGGCGATGCGTTTGCCAGCAGGGACTTTGCCGGGGAAGCGGAGGATCAGGGGCACGTGGAGGGTATTGTCATAGATGCCGTGGTGGTCGAAGTAGCAGTCGTGGTCATAGAGAGTTTCGCCGTGGTCGGAGTTGAGCACGACGAGGGTGTTGTCATCCAAGCCGAGTTCGGTGAGGGTGGTGAAGATATTCTGGATGCAGGCATCCATATAGGCGATGGCGCCGTCGTATTGGGCGATGATGTAGTCCTTGTCGGTCACGTCGGCGGGGATCCAGCTGCGGAAGTAGTCGGCGAAGGGCTTGAAGGCGAAGACGGGCTCCATGCTCTTGTTGGCTGGATCGAGTTCATTGCCTTCGTAGAACATGCGTTCGAAGGGCCGGGGCGGCAGGTAGGGCGAATGGGGGTCCATGTGGCGGAGGAAGAGGAAGAAGGGCTTGTCGTCGTTGGCGAGGTTGCGCAGTTCGGGGAGGGCGGTGGCGTTGAGGGCCTCGGCCTTGGGGCTGCGGCCTTCGCCCAGCGAGCCCCAGCTGGCGAAGTTGAGGTACTTCTGGAAGCCACGGGAGGCGGGGTTGCCGGCGAAGCCGATGCAGGTGGTGTTGTAGCCGGCCTCATTGAGGACTTCGGCCAGGGTGGTGCCTTCCATGGGGCCTTTATGGCGGAGGGCGACGGTGTTGTTGCCGAAGCAGTCCAGGCCGGTGAGCATGGAGCCGTAGCCGGGGGTGGTGGGAACGTGGGGGCAGAAAGTGTTTTCGAAGAGGGTGCCGCTTTGGGCGAATTGGTCGATGTGCGGGGTGGTCAGGCGTTTGTAGCCATAGCAGCTCATGTGGCGGGCGTACAGTGAATCAACGCCGATCAGCAGCAGGTTCGGTTTGCGGGATGCCATGGACGTCTCCTCTAGGGGGGTGAAAAAACGGGTGGTTTTACTAAGGGCTAAGTGTAATGCCCTTGCGGGCAGATGCATAAAGTATCGTTGGGCCGGGACTTTGCAACGCGCGTGTGAGGCGCGATGCATTTAGCCCCGGCGGGCGCGATCAGACATTCTTGATGGCCGGGTCGTTGATGCCGACGCGGCGGCCTTCGCGGTTGGACACGTAGGTGGCCAGGACGATTTGCAGGGCGTTGCGGCCGTCTTCGGCACTGGCGATGGCCGGGGCTTTGCCCTGGAAGAAGTCTGCCATGGGCTTGGCCAAGCCGGCGATGCGTTCGCCCTGTGAGTGGGGCGAGGGAATGTCGCTGGCATGCCAGCTGTTATCGGCTTTGAGATAGTATTTCAGGCCGACGGCGTCGTCGGCGCGGGGCAGCGAGGCGCTGATGGCGTCGCCGTAGTCCTGTTGGATGGAGCCCTTGTCGCCATAGACTTCGGTGCTGATTTCGGCGCCGGCGCAGGTGAAGCTGCAGGTCACTTCGACTAGCGGGCCGTTGGGGTAGCGGAAGATGGCGATGCCGTTGTCGTTGGGCATGCGTGGATTGTTTAGGGAGACTACTTCGGCGGTGACGGATTCGGGCATACCGAAGAGCCAGTAGATGAGATCGATGGGGTGGGCGGAATCGTCGGCCCAGATATCGCGGTTTTTGTCCGGCGCGACATGCCAAGTATCGGCGAAGGCCGGGTTGAGGCAGACGCCGAGGCCGTGGCGGCGGCGGAATTGGAAGACGCGGCCGATGGTGCCGTTTTCCATAAGTTCCTTGATGGCGTGGTTTTGTGGGTCGACGCGCATTTGCCAGGCCATGGTGAAGGGGACTTTGTAGCGGTTGACGGCGGCGCAGATGCGGTCGGCTTCCTGCATGGTGAGCGCCAGGGGCTTCTGGAGGGCGATGGCCTTACCGGCGGCGGCGGCCTTCTCGACCATGTCAGCGTGGAGGGACGTTTCCGTGCAGATGACGACCGCGTTGATGGCGGGGTCGGCGAGCATGGCGTCGAGATCGCTGCAGGGATTGAGCTTGTGGGTCTGGGCGGATTTGGTCAGGCGCTCCGCATCGTGATCCCAGCAGGACGTGGCGACGACGCCCCATTCCGGATGTTCCTGCCACATCTTGAGGTACTGGCCGACATGACCATGCGCGAAACCGACGATGGCGACTTTGACTGTCATGATGTTCTCCATTGTCCGACCGTGTGCGGGGCGGCGCCCCGGGTGGGGAGCGCTGTGCTCCCCAAGAAAAAGCAAAACTGTAATGGCCGGCGCTGATAATGCAACGGCATGGACGGCCGCATTTGCGTTATGGGGCGTAGGGGACGGGGAGGGGGAGTTGTATGGGACGTATGGGACGGGGTGGGGGAGTTGTATGGGACGTATGGGACGTATGGGACGTAGAGGACGTATGTGTGGGGGACGATGGGACGACAGGGCTACTGCGCGGCGGTGTGGGGTCGTGCCGCGTGGTAGCGGCGTGTGGTAGCGGTGTACGGTGTGCGGTAGTGCCCTGCGGAGTAGCCACGGAGGCCCTGCGGTTCCAGGATGCCCTGGAGTCGGCTGGATGCAATTACCGACCGATTCCGTCAGGGCCGCCGGCTGATGTCGAGCATGGCGTCAATGGCTTTTTTGGCTTTGGCGGCGATGACGGGATCGACGCTGATGACGGTATCGCCGGTATCCAGTGCGTTGAGGATTTTGGGCAGGGTGGTCTTTTTCATGTTCGGGCAGCGGAGGAATTGGCTGATGGCGATGAATTCGCAATGCGGGGCGGTTTTGCGCAGGGTGTGGATGATGCCTTCCTCGGTGCCGACCAGGAAGCGCTTGATGGTCGTGTCTTTGACGAGATCGACCATCTGGCCGGTGGAGAGGATGTAGTCGGCGGCGGCCTGGGTGTCGGGGCGGGTTTCCGGGTGGACCATGACCTTCGCGTCGGGATATTCGGCTTTCATGCGGGCGATGGTTTCGGGGCCGAGGGTGTAGTGAGTCGGGCAGAAGCCCTCCCAGAGCACCAGCTTGCGCCCGAGCTGATTCTCGACAAATTTGCCCAGGAATTGATCGGGCACGAAGAGAATTTCCGGCACGTTACCGAGGGACTTGACGATTTTGACAGCGTTTGAGGACGTGCAGCAGATATCGCTTTCGGCCTTGACTTCGGCGGTGGAGTTGACGTAGCAGACGACGGGTGCGCCGGGGTGTTTGGCCTTGAAGGCGCGCAATTTGTCGGCGGTGATCATATCGGCCATGGGGCAGCCGGCGCTGGCATCAGGCATGATGACTTTGCGGGTGGGGTTGAGGATGGCGGCGGTTTCGGCCATGAACTGCACGCCGCAGAAGACGATGAGGTCCGCGTCTTTGACGGCGGCGGCCTGGACGCTGAGGCCGTAGGAGTCGCCGACATAATCGGCGATGTCTTGGACTTCGGCGGGCTGGTAGGTGTGGGCGAGGATCACCGCCCGGCGTTCCTGGCGCAGGCGATTGATGGCGGCGATGATGTCTTGGGTGTTGTCGTTCATATTGGTGTCCTCCTATTGGTTGGTGGCGTCATGCTGCATGGTGATTTTGACTCTGAAACCGACGTTGTAGACCGGTTGCCAGCGCGGATAGCGCCAGCGTGACGCAGAGCGTGCTTGCATGGCGCGGTCGTTCCACGAGCCGCCGCGGACGACACGAAGGCTGTCGTCGCCGGCGTATGGGCTGTTGGTCCATTCGGCGACATTGCCGATCATGTCGTGGAGGCCCCAGCGGTTCGGGGTGGTTTTGCCGACAGGCGCGGTGAACATGGTGCCGTCGTTGTAGTCTTTGTCGCAACGTTCCCAGCCCCAGCGGCTGAGGCTGACGTCGGCGATATTGGCCAGGCTTTGCTGGCCGGAGGGGATGGCGTCGCCGAAGGGCCATGGCGTGGCGGTGCCGGCGCGGCAGGCGTGTTCCCATTCGTCCTCGCTGGGGAGCTGGCAGCGTTGGCCGCTGCGCTCGCTGAGCCAGGCGCAGAAGGCTTGGGCGTCAGCGAAGGAAATGCGCACGACGGGCTGGTCGGGTTTGTTTACGGGGTAGCCGCGGGAGATGCGGTCCTTGTTGCGGGCGTCCATGTAAGCGCTGTCATGGTGTGGATCGAAACAGGCGTACTGGCTGTTGCTCACTTCGCAGACGCCTAGCCAGAACGGCTCGGCGATGCTGACGGCGCGTTCGGTCCATTCGTCTGGTGCGCCACGGTGTTCGCCGGCGACGCTGGTGCCGGCGGGGATGGCCACAAAGCGCATGGTGACGCCCGGTGCCAAGTCGAGGACCAGCTCGCGGGGTGTCAGTGCGGCCTGGCGGGCGCGAGCGTCGTCTTCGGACCAGGGCCAGCCGGGCAACGCGAGTGGCGCGGGTGCGGGCTTCTGCAGTGCCGGGGCGACGGGCGCGGCAGGCGGTGGCGCGGGCAGGATGAGCTCATCGCGGTCGTCGAGATTGGCATGGAGTTTTTTGTATTTGGCGCGGCGTTCGACCTGGCTGTCCTGCGGAGGCCGGTGGCTCTGGCGCCAGTTGGGGGCGTAGGGCACATTGAAGTCGATCCAGGTGTAGAGCCGTTCCCATTCGACGGGATCGAGGGTCACGCCGTGGTGGCCTTTTTTGAGCATCTGGACGAGCGGCGAGGTATTGGCCGCCCACTCGCCGGGTTTCTGCATGGCATAGTCGGCTTCGTAGCCGGCGCGGCGCACGTAGGGATGGAGCGCCATGTAGGCGGGGCTGTAGCGGCCGTTGAAGTCCTGGTGGAGGCTTTTGGCGCGCAGGTCGATGGTGGCTGGCGCCGGGCCGTTGCTGTTGCCGTTGTGGCAGCCGACGCAGCGGCGGTCGAGGACGGGCTGGACTTCCTGGTCAAAGCCGAAACCGCGGACGGGGCCTTCCCAGGGGGTGAAGGCGCTCGGTGGCTTTTTGGCGGCCAGGCCGGGATTGGTCGGTGAGACGCTGTTCTGGGGTTCATGGCAGCCGACGCAGGAGAGCGTTTCGCCGGGCATGGCCACGAACCAGCTGCGCATGGTTTGCAGGGCCTTGCCCTCGCTGTCCAGGGGCTGAACGAAGATGGGGGTGTTGGCTGGCACGGAGAAGAAAGCCGAGCCATCTTCCTGCACGGGCACGGTGCCGATGATGCGCTTGACGTCCCAGCCGCCTTCGTAGGACGACGCGTAGGTGTCGCCGTTGCCGCCGTAGCGGTAGTGGTGCGCGCCAATGCGCAGCTTTTTGACCACGCCGGCGGGTGTGCCACGCAGACCTGGGCCGCGGGTGACGTCGGACATATAGACGAAGCCGTAGTCCTTGTTGAGGTCGACGCGTGGGCTGATCACCGGCGGGCGCGGTCGCGGCAGCAGGGGCCGCGGTGCCAGGTAATTGCCCATGAGGATGGGCGTGAGGTTGTCAAAGACGTCAACCAGATAGACGCCCCAGGGCGAATAGGGGTCTTTGCGCATATTGACCAGGAAATACTTGCCGGCGCCGAGGGCGCCGTCCGCAGTTGCTAGCGGCCATGGCGCGGCAAAGCGGGGCCAGGATTTTTCGACGAGGCCGTCGATGATGACGGCCTCGACCTTCTTGCTGCGGCCGGGGATGCGCTGGATGACGCCTTGCGCGTCGGTGCGGCCGCGGGCGGGGTCGATGAGCACCAGTTCGCCCTGGCGGGCGGTGCCGTGGTGGCCGGTGACGACGCAGACGATGGCCGACGGGTGGCCGGGGATGGCGCGAGGCCAGAACATAGAGTTGGGCCAGTATGAATTGCTGCCGTAGTATTCCATCTGGCCGGTGCCGTCGGGATTCATGTGGAACAGCAGTCGGCTGAAGTAGTGTGGCGTGTCAGTGTATTCCCAGCGGGTGTAGATGACGCGGCCGTTGTTGAGGACGCTGGGGTTCCAGTCGTGGTCCTGCTCGAAGCCGATGCGGCGTTCGCCGCTGCCATCGGCTTCGGCGAGGTGGAGATTGGCCACGTACCACTCGCCGGTGCATGGCACGGCCTGTTCGCAGGCGGTGGAACAGAACAGCAGCTGGCCGCTGGGCAGGTAACAGCCGTCAAAATGCTTGACGTGCTGGTCGTCCACAGTGGTGACCTGACGGAGCCCCTGGCCGTCGACGCCGACTTCCATGATGTGCCGGCCATTACCGTAGAGAATCTTCTGCGCGTCGAAATCAAGATCGTAGT
>JAQWBY010000196.1 GCA_028706165.1 Lentisphaeria bacterium
ATTCTGGTGAAGCTCAATCAGATTGGCACGCTTACCGAGACGCTTGATACTGTCCGCATGGCCCAGCGCGCGGGCTACGCGACGGTGATCAGCCATCGTTCCGGCGAGACCGAGGACAGTTTCATCGCCGACCTGGCGGTGGCCACTGGTGCCGGCCAGATCAAGACCGGGTCGCTCTGCCGCGGCGAGCGCACGGCCAAGTACAACCAGCTGTTGCGCATTGAAGAGCAGCTGGGTCCCAATGCGATTTACAAAGGCTGAGGCTATCAGCCGGGAAGTACATAAGCGCGGCTGGACGCCAGAATGCGGACGGCTGGAAGAACGCGATAGCGAAGGATACGAGGAGAACACATGTCGGGACAGACCCTCATTGAGAAGATCATCCGTGCTCACGTTGTCGAGGGCGACTGCGTGCCAGGCAAGGAAGTAAAGATACGCATTGACCAGACGCTGTGTCAGGATGCGACGGGCACCATGGCTTTTCTGGAATTGGAAGCGATGGGCGTTGACCGCGTGAAAACTGAGTTGTCAGTGCAGTACATTGATCACAACACGAGCCAATTTGGGCCGGAGAATCCCAACGACCACCTGTACCTGCAGAGTGTCTGTGCGGCCAAGGGCGTGCTGTATTCGCGGCCTGGCAATGGCATCTGCCACCAGGTGCATTTGGAGCGCTATGGCGTGCCTGGTAAGACCCTGCTGGGATCGGATTCGCATACGCCCACCGGCGGCGGCATCGGTATGGTCGCCATGGGCGCTGGCGGGCTCGACGTGGCGCTGGCCATGGCGGGCAAGCCCTTCAAACTGAGTTTTCCGCGCGTGATCGGCATTTGCCTCAGCGGCGCTCTGCCGGCTTGGGTCGCGGCCAAGGACGTGATCTTGCAGGTGCTGGCCATTTTGGGCAGTAAGGGCAATGTCGGCACCGCCGTGGAGTATTTTGGGCCGGGCGTGAAGAGCCTGAGCGTGCCCGAGCGGGCGACGATTACCAACATGGGCGCTGAGTTGGGGGTGACCACGTCGGTGTTCCCCTCTGATGAAAACACCCGGGCGTTTCTGGTTGCCGAGGGCCGTGGCGAAGCCTGGCAGCCCCTGGCGGCGGATGCCGATGCCGTGTACGATCGGGTGATTGAGCTGGATTTGTCACAGCTGGTGCCGATGGCGGCTTGTCCGTCCAATCCGGGCAATGTGCGGCCGGTGTCGGAGATTGCCGGTTTGCCGGTGTCGCAGGTGCTGATTGGCTCCTGCACAAACAGCTCGCTGAAGGACCTGCGCATGGCTGCGGCGGTGCTGAAAGGCCGGCACGTGTCGCCAGCGGTATCGCTGGGCATTGCGCCCGGCAGTCGCCAGGTGATGCAGATGATGAGCTTGGACGGCAGTTTGGGCGACTTGATCGGCGCAGGCTGCCGGATACTGGAGTCGGCCTGTGGGCCCTGCATTGGCCAGGGCTTCAGTCCGGCCAGTGGCACCATCAGCGTACGCACTTTCAATCGCAATTTTCTCAATCGCACGGGGACCAAAAATGACCAGTGCTATCTGGTGAGTCCTGAAACGGCGGTGGCCACGGCGCTAACGGGCACCTTGACGGATCCGCGCAGCTTGGGCATCGCCTATCCGAGCTGGGAGATGCCTGGGCAGTTCCTGGTGGACGACAGCATGGTCTTGCAGCCGGCACCGGCTGGCGACGCGGTGGAGATCGTGCGCAAGGAGACCATTGGCGAGCCGCCGTGCTGCACGCCGTTGCCCGACAGTGTCGAGGGCGAGGTGTTGTTGCGGGTGGGCGACAAGATTACCACGGATCACATCATGCCTGCGGGCACCTACCTTAAGTACCGCAGCAATATTCCGCGCTATGCCCAGTATGTCTTTGAGTGCTTCAATGAAGAAGGCAAGGAGACCTTTGCCGAGCGGGCCAGCCAGGTTCGCGATGCGGGGCGCATTGGTGTGGTGGTTGCCGGTGAGAGTTTTGGTCAGGGGTCGTCCCGCGAGCACGCGGCGATCTGCCCGATGCACCTTGGCGTGCGGGTGGTCCTCGCCGTTTCGGTTGAGCGCATCCTGGCGGCCAATCTAGTCAATTTTGGCATCCTGCCATTATTGTTCAAAGACGCTTCGTTGTTGGAGACGATTTCGGCTGGTGACAGTCTCCGCATTGATCATTTGCATACCCAGCTCAAGCCGGCTGCCGACGTCCAGGCGCGCTTGCGGCGGGGCGACGGTAGTGAGCAACTGGTGTCACTGACCCACGCTCTTTCCGCGGAGGACATTGCCTTGGTTCTGGCCGGCGGCCGTCTGGCCGCAAACTGATTGTGTGGTAGGTAATGGCTGGCAAGAAACTGTCATATCATTTACTGGGGCATTTTATGTCCGGTGGGGTGGCCGATCTGTATTCGGCGGTGCTCAGTGATGGCCGCCGGGTGCTGATACGCTCGTTACAGCCGACCAAAGTTCTCTCGCTCAATTCCCATCTGCGTTTTCGCTACGGTCTGAAGATCCGCGAAGTGCTGACGCCGCACCCGAACATCATCGGGTCGATGGAGTGGGGCTATCACGGCCTGCAGCCTTACGAGATCATCGAGTGGTTTGAAGGTCACAGCATCAAGAACCACATCACCAGTCGCAACGAGCAGCTGTACCGCGACCTGGTGTACGTTCTCACTGAGGCAGCTGAGGGCTTGGCGTGGATACATGCCAGCGGCTTCATGCATCTGGATGTCAAGCCGGAGAACTTCCTGCTGCGCTTGTCGCCGACGGCCCGGCCGGTGGTGAAGTTGACGGACTTCGACTTGGTTCGCCGCGCCAACGATCAGGGGCCGCGTCGGCAGGTGGGCACGCCGGCCTACATGGCTCCGGAGCAATTCGTCCAGAAGATATCGACGCCGGCGTCGGACGTCTTTGCCTTCAGCATCATGGCCTACCAGCTGGCCACGGGTCGCATGCCTTTCACTGGCAAGAGTGAGAAGGCCACCTGGCGGAATCAGTCTAGCGAGTCGGTGGAGGCGCGGCCTATTTACGAGTTGAACCCGAATATCGCTGGCCAGCTGGCGGACGCCATCATGGCCGGCATGGAAAAACGGCTGGACAAGCGCCCGCCGACCATGAAAGAATGGCTGGATATCCTCCGGGCGCACTAATGCGCCCGCAATCCGGCACGAATGACCGACTGGGGCGGTAGTGAGGGCCGCCACAGAACGAAGGAGAGCCGCATGTGCGGCATATCGGAGTAACCATGGACTGGAAAACACTGCTGTTGAGCTTTTCGATTGTCTTTCTTGCCGAGCTTGGTGACAAAACCCAGTTGACGGCGCTGACCCTGACGACTTCGCGTGGCGGCGGCACCTGGGCGGTTTTCATCGGTGCCAGCATGGCGTTGGTGACGACTACGGCGTTGGCGGTGCTTTGCGGGAGCTTCCTGTCGCGCTATTTGCCCGAGAAGTACCTGCATTTAGGTTCGGCGTTGCTGTTTATTGTCATGGGGGTGGCGTTGCTGGTCGGCATGGTGTGGAAAAGCGGTGCGAAGGCGGCGGGTACGGCGGAGCCGGCGCCAGCCAGTGCGGCAGCGGTCGTGAGTCAAACGAGCGTTGCGGCGCGGCGGCCGTCGTTCCGTGAGGGCCTGCTGATTCGCCAGCTGGCGGCCTTTGAGCGGCGCTTGGTTGCGGACATCGACAAGCAGATCGCACGCATGCCCGACTGCGATTGTCGAAAGGCACTGGTGACGATGTCTGCCGCGCATCGCGGTCATGGTCAGGCCATTGTGGCGATGCGCGATCAGGCCCGCCAAGAAGAGCCCAGCAGTGTTCGCGCCGGCGAAATCTCCGGCATGGTCGATAAGCTCTGTCAGTGCACCGAGGAGATTCACGAGCCCATTGAGGCAATCATCCGCAAGCAGGAAGCCGCGGCGGAATTTTACGTGGCCATGGCACAGTTGGTCAGCCAGCATTCATTGCGCGACGAGCTGAGGAGGCTCGCCGGTGAAGAACTGCGCATGGCCGAGCAGCTTTGCACGCTGGTGAACCACCAGGTCGCGTGAAGAGGAAAATGGGGGGGGCTTCCCGGTTCGCTGCGTTCGTCCGTCCTCATCCCAGGCGGTTGGCGAGCATGGTTTGGCGTTGCATGGGCGTGTTGTTGTGGACGGCGGTGGCCAAGGCTCTGCGTGAGCCGATGAGGATGAGTAGTTTTTTAGCGCGGGTCATGCCAGTATAGAGCAGGTTGCGCTGGAGCATGACGTAGTGCTGGCTGAGGAGCGGCATGATCACCACCGGGAATTCGCTGCCCTGTGACTTATGGACGGTGACGGCGTAGGCCAGGAGAAGCTGGTCGGCTTCCTGTTGCTGGTATTCGACGACGCCGATGTCGAATTGCACGGTGAAGCGTTTGGCCTCGTTGTCCACCAGGATGATCTGGCCCATTTCGCCGTTGAAGACGCCCTTGTCGTAGTTGTTTGAGGTCTGCATGACCTTGTCGCCGGCGCGGAAGAGCTTGCTGCCGTACTGGAAGGACGACTTGTTGACATCGGGCGGGTTGAGGGCCTGCTGGAGGTTGGTGTTGAGGGCGATGGTACCACATTCGCCTTTGCGCATGGGCGTGAGAATCTGCACGTCGCTGCAGGGATCGTAGCCGAAGACCTGGGGAATGCGTTCGACCACCAAGCGGCTGATCATCGCGGCGACCTGCACGGGATCATCCTGTTCGACCCAGTAGAAGTCGCTGCGGGCATTTTGCGGTACGCTGCGTAGGTCTGGAAGGCGGCCTTGGTTGACTGTGTGGGCGTTGGTGATGATGCGGCTGCCTTCCTGTTGCCGGTAGATTTCCGTGAGGTAGGTGACCGGCATTTTCCCGCAATGAATCAGATCGTGCAGCACCGCGCCGGGACCGACCGATGGCAGCTGGTCCTTGTCGCCCACGAGAATGACGTGCGTGCCTGGGGCGACCGCCTGAAACAGATTGCTGGCCAGTGCGGTGTCGAGCATGGACGCCTCGTCGACGACCAGGATGTCGCCGCTGAGGGGCTTGTCCGGCCCGTGGACGAACGCGCGTTCCTGCGGGTCCCATTTGAGGAGGCGATGAATGGTGCTGGCCTCGCAATCAGTGGCCTCGCTGAGGCGCTTGGACGCGCGGCCCGTGGGCGCCGCCAATAGGATTCGCTTGTGCAGCATGGCCGCGCCGGCGACGATTTGGCTGACGACGGTGGTTTTGCCAACGCCGGGGCCGCCGGTGATGATGCTGAAGCCGTAGTTGAAGGCGTATTCGACGGCTTGGCGCTGAGCTTGGTTGAGGCGTGCGAAGCCCTGGCCAAGGCGTTCTTGGGGCAAGCGCAGGCCGCGGGCGGGATTGCTGAGCAGCACGCGGATGGCGCGGGCGAGATCTATTTCGGCTGCATAGAGCCGGCGGGGGAAGAACATCGGCGTGGGCTGGGGGCCGCTGACGATGTCCATGACGATTTTGTTTTCCTGCACGGCGGTAGCGAGGCCCTGATCGAGGTCGGCGACCTCGGCGTCGAGCAGTCGCTGGGCGGCGGTGAGGAGCGTTTCCTTGCTGCAGCAGGTATGCCCCTGCTGGCTGAGTTCGTCCAGTGCGAAGACCACGCCGGCGCAGAGTCGCAGGGGGCTATTGGCGGCGATGCCCAGGCGCATGGCGATGCGGTCGGCGGTGAGGAAGCCCACGCCGTCGAGTTCGTAGGCCAGGCGGTAGGGATTGCGCTGCACGACCTCGGCGGCGATCTTATCGCCGTAGAGCGAGACAATGCGCCCGCAGAGCGAGGGGCTCAGTCCCAGACCCTGCAGGAATACCAGCGTCGAACGCAGGGAGTTGCTGTCGCGCCACGCCTGGCGAATTTCCGCGATACGTTTTTTGCCGATGCCGGGCACTTCCTTGAGGCGTTCGGAGGCCTTGTCGAGGATGTCGAGGGTGTCGGCACCGAAGTGTTCGACGATGCGTTCGGCATATTTTTCGCCGATGCCGGGGAGGACGCCGGAGGCCAGATAGCGGCGGATGCCCTCTTCGGAGCTGGGGAGGATGGCGTTGAAGCTGTTCACGTGGAATTGCCGGCCGTGTTCCTTATGCAGTTCCCAGCGACCGGTGGCTTCAATGCGCTGGCCTTCGAGGACGCCGGGGAGCAGCCCGACGAGGGTCAGCTCCTTGTCGTCGTCATCACGGAGGCGGAGAACACTGTAGTGGCTGTCGGGATTGGTGTAGACTACGCGCATGATCTCGCCACGGACGGTGTAATCCAGTGGCAGGAAGGCATCTTCGGCGTTCTGGTTGGCGGCCGGCAGATTGTCGTCAGATGGTTCAAAAACACTGTCCACGATGTGGTGCTATTCCTTGTGTAGATCAGGGCTCACGGTGTTCGTTCTGGTGTTTGAGGGCCCGGGCGTAATAGTCGTCCCAGGTTTCGATTTCGAATTCGCGGATCATGTCCATGACGCTGATGGCGTCATGTTCGGAGCTGACCAGGACGCAGCCGAGCTGTCCTGGGTCGTTGATGGTGACATCGCGGCGGTACTTGTGCTTGAGGGCGCGGAGTTTCTCCCAGTTGTAATCCAGATGGACGACGCGGCAATCGAGGTTGACCAGCGCGCTGGTGAAGGGGAAGTAATTGGTGCTGGCGGCGATCTTCTGCCCGATGGGGTTGATGATGGCACATTCGTTATTGCAGACAGCGCCGACAAAATGGGCTTGGCAGCTGTAGGCCCAGGTGGCCTGCATCAGACCGCCGTGGTACATGGAGGAAAAGAGGATCAGGTCTGGCCGCGAGGCCATGTACTTTTCGCGGATCGGCGCAAAATTGAGGTCAAAGCAGATGGCGCAGCCGACGCTGCCGAAGTCGGTGGCGATGACTGGCGCGTCTTTGCCATTGAGGATGTCGAAGCGGGTGTATTCTTCGACCACGAGGTGGTTTTTGTTGTAGATGCCGGCGATTTGGCCCTGCCGGTCGATGATCTGAGTTGAGTTGCGCCAGCTGCCGTCGGGGAGTTCGCGGGCGGCCGAGTAGGCGATGTAGCAGTGGTTTTCCCGCGCGGTTTCGCACCAGAAATCCCTGACCTGTTCTTTGCGGACGCGGTAGTACTCCAGGCGTTTGTCAGCGGCGAGATTGCTGTAACGGTCGCTGGCCTCGGGGATGACAATGAGGTCGGGCTGCGTGGGCAGCACGGGGTCGATCTGGCGTTTCCAGAAGGCGATCATGCGCTCTACGCCCTGCTGGTAGCTGAGGGACGCGTCAAGGCTTTGGGCGGCTGGTCCCAGGGTCGCAATCAGGCAGCGTTTGGCCATGGTAGATTATCTCCGCGTGGTGGTTAGAGGGCACGTTGTTGTACAAAGTAACTCGGCGCGCTGGCGGCTGCAACAGCCAGGCACGCATTTACCTGTATTTGCATGGCGAATCTTGTAGAATCATCGGGACGGGCGATATTTTCCACGCAACAGCGCGCGCGGCGGTTCCGCGCGTTTTTTTTGAGCATCATATTCTGGAGAATGAACTATGGCCATGACCTACACGCCCGTGGGCGATTTGTGCAGCA
>JAQWBY010000197.1:0-4038 GCA_028706165.1 Lentisphaeria bacterium
GGACGCCGGAGACTGATTGGGGACTGCTTGGACTTCGGGGACCGGTTGCTTGATACCCGGGGCGTCCGGCGGCGGCAGAGAGGCAAGGTGTGCATCTATTATCAATGGGTGACCGATTACTCAGCGTGTAATCGGTCACCCATTGATAATTGAGCTTCAGGCCGAACCAAACATGCCTGTTTCCCTGGCCGCGAAGCGGCAGAAGCGCTGAAAGCGCGAAACATACCAGCCCACGGCAAGCACGCTGAAAGCGTGCGCCGCCCTAGGTTACACGCCCTCTACGCTCGTGTTCCTCGGCCCCTTTTGCCCCAGTCGGCGAAGCTGACTGGGGCAAAAGGGGCAATGGAACTCCCTTGCTTACCTGGGATTGACATCGGCGGCATGTCTGGCCGCCATTATCAATGGGTGACCCATTAGTGTCCGCGTATATAAAGAAGAAGACGGGCAGCCATGGTAGGGGGGGCTGCCCGTCTTCGTTGTTAGGTCACCGAAAAGGTGATGTCACTTAACTGTCCACTCTGCTATTCAAGTAACAGTAAGATCAAATGTGATCCCGATATAAGAATTGTTCAGAGGCCGTAGTGACATCACCGATACTTACCATACGTCTTGGGACGATCAATGCAAATTCGTCAGCAATTATCGTCTTCTTCATCTTCTTCTTTAACCACGGGCGGTGGCGGCGGGGGCAGTTCCGCGTACCAGCGGATGTTGGCGGCCTTCTTTTTGCCAGCATAAGTCTTGAGTTCGCCGTACAGCTGGTCCATAAAGGCCAGCGATACGCAGAGTGCCTGGAGTGCTGCCGGGGTGACCCACTGGGGCTTGCAGTGCTCGAATTGCTCCAGCAAGCGCACATATTCGTCGCGGGCTTTGGCGCAGGCCGTGACTTGGCTCTTCTTGACGCTGCCGCTTTGCAGGTCGGCCCGCAGCTCCAACAACCAGACGAAGAGTCCGGCGATGGCATGGATGCGCAGCGCCTCGCCGCGGAGGCTCTTCAAGCAGCCCTTTTCGGCGTCAATAAGCCCCTCGTTGTCAAGCATCTTCAGCAGGAGGGCATCGGCGTCCTGCGCGAGTTTGACGCAGGCTTGCAGGCGTTCAATGACCTTGCTATCCGCCGGTTGCCCTTCCAGGCGCTTGAGGGCCTCTTCCGGGAAGAAGCGCGGCCAGCCGTTGGCGTCTTTGCCGACATAGCTGTATTGGTATTCCAGGCAGATGCCATAGAGCGGCTCGCGGACGGCGGCGAGGATATTTTCCGTCGCCTGGGTATAATTACGCGCATCCACGCCGAAGTGGGCATTTTTCCAGCGTTTGAGAACTTTGTCCATGGTCTGGCCCTTGCAGGATTCCCATGCGTAGGCAGCCAGCAGTGCCTCGTGATCGAGGTGGGACGGGTCATGAACGGCATAGGACACGGCGCCGACGCCGCCTTCGTCCTCGCACATGTGCATCATCTTGTCGATATTAGGCAGGCGGTAGTCGTAGGTGCTCCAGTTGAAGTAGCAGGTCATGGGTGCGACCCAGCCGTCCACGCCCTGTTTCTTGCCCATAGCCACGCGCGTCTTGTCATTGAGCGCATCGTTGTTGTACCACCACCAGTGGAGGACGAGGCGGTCCTGCAAGCCGGCCTTCTTCAGGCGTTTGACGAAATCGGCGTCAAAGGCGTCCATGTGGCGGGTGAGCTGGTCATTCCACATGACGACCTTCTTCACGCCCTTCTTGGCCAGCATGTCAACCAGCCAGAGCACGTAGTCCTGGAAATTCTTTTCCTTGCTGTTTTTCTTGCAGGTCTTGCATTGGCACCAAGGCTCGCCGGTTTTGGTCGGCTCATCCGGCCACGGGTAGTCCGGCCAGACTTCGTCGAGTTGGATGTGGAAGTAGTCCGTGCCCATGGGGAAATAGCGTTCGATGATGGAGCCATAGAAGGCCTCGACGAACTCACGGGTTTCCTTGGCGTTGATACAGTAGCCGACGCCGGTGGGCTTGCCTTTGGCGTCCTTCGCGGAGAGTTCCGGCAGCAGGCGCGGAATCAGCGTATTATGACCGAAGCTATTGACAAAGGGCACGACCCTGACGCCACGCTCGCGCCCGTAGGTCTCGACTTCTTGGAGGAAATCGCCCTCGTACATGGCCGGCAAATAGCTGTCGAATTTCCACTCGTCGCGTTCGGGTGAATACCAGCGCAGCAGGTGCTCGCTCTTAAGTTCTTCGTGGCCGGGCACGGGCACCATCAGGAACTCCGTGGGGCGGTCGCCGCCTTCAAAACGACAGCGGCCCCAACAGCCATAAAGCCCAATGCCGATGGTATTAAGCTTGACTGCTGCCATCTCGTCAATCACCTGACACCAGTCGGCAACGCTCATGCGGTCCGGCCCCCATTTGTTCTCAACGAAGACGCCGCGGACCGGCAGCACCGGCCAATCGCGAACCATCAAGTTGGGCAAGACCTGGCCGCGAATCACCTGCCGGAAAAGCCCGGCCAACGTGTGCGTCGCCCAGACCGTCCCCTCCTGCTCCGGCGCGCGAATGTACACTTCGCTGCCCGTAATGCGCAGCTCGTAGTAGTCCTTGCGGCAGGCCTCGGGAACATCGTCCAGCGTAAACGCGCTGGCGTCTTCCACCCGCGCATCAACCACGTATTTCTTCTTGTTAGCCACCACCCGCACGCCAGCAGCAGTCAAAATCGACCGCACGGCCTTGCGCTGCAAGGGCGATACGTCACTCGTGACTAGACGCACATCCAAGGCGAGATCGCTGTCACCACCAGTAGTTTCAAGATATTTCGGCTGGGGAAATAGTTCCGGGACTTCAAACTTTCGGCGGCTAGCCATGTTCTCGTCTCCTTGCTCGCGCGTGAATCAATGCACAAATCTCGTTGACTATCAACATGTTACAGCTGTCCTGCAACAAACCGGAAGATACTTTATTAATCTACCATCTTTCGGGAAGAAAACAACTATTTTTTTACCGCAGAGGACTTTACAGATTTAATCGGTCAGTAACCACCCCGGCGCTTCGCGGGGACAATTTGCAGGAAACCCACGGCCCGCCGCCGCCCAGCCATCCGACCTTGATTTCCGCCGTCCTTTGCGGCAGCGGGTTTCATAGGAGTGATGGATAATGGATGCACGACATGCCGCCGACGTCAACCCCAGGCAAGCCAGTGAGTTCCATTGCCCCTTTGGCTCCAGTCAGCTTCGCCGACTGGAGCCAAAGGGGCCGAGGAACACAAGCGTAGAGGGCGCGCTACCCAGGGCGGCGCGCGCCTTCGGCGCCGCTTGCCCTGGGCTAGTATGTTTCGCGCTTTCAGCGCTTCTGCCGCTTCGCGGCGGAAATGCACGACGAGAAAAGGTTGTTTGGTTGAACAAGTGCCATGGATACCGTTAAATGAAGAGCAGCGGGTTTCATAGGAGTCCAAGAGGTCCTCAACCGGTCCACAGCTTCCAAGGCGTCAATCCCCACGGTCCAGAAAGTCCCTGGAGTCCAAGCCATGGGACCATGCCTCATGAGTCCGTGAGTCCTCGCCACAACGCTGCCGCCAATAAGTGCCGCCGGGACGGCGGCGCTCCCAGGAGTCCAAGGCGTCCCCAATCAGTCCCCTGAGTCCAAGGCGTCATTCCCCATGGTCCAGAAAGTCCCTGGAGTCCAAGCCATGGGACCATGCCTCATGAGTCCGTGAGTCCTCGCCACAGCGCAGCCGCCAAGCAGTGCCGCCGGGACGGCGGCGCTCCCAGGAGTCCAAGGCGTCCCCACGGTCCCAACGGATCGGTCCAATCGGTCCGATTGCCCGGTCTTTCCTAAGTGGTTTTAGCTTTTAGTTAGCAGCACGTTTGTGGCTGTTTCGCTGCCGGTTCATTTCCGCCGGTGTTTTTTTTCTTGCGTGGTCTTTAATGCGCAATATGGTAGCTTCTGCCCGCAGCCGCGTGGCGGCATGACGACACGCCCACGGCACGCGCCCCTCCCCCCCGTCGTCGCAACCTATGGAGCTGGCTATGGACAGATTATGTCGCCTTTCTCTCGTCGTTTTCCTGTTCCTTGCGG
>JAQWBY010000197.1:4138-7511 GCA_028706165.1 Lentisphaeria bacterium
CGCAGCCGCGTGGCGGCATGACGACACGCCCACGGCACGCGCCCCTCCCCCCCGTCGTCGCAACCTATGGAGCTGGCTATGGACAGATTATGTCGCCTTTCTCTCGTCGTTTTCCTGTTCCTTGCGGTTCTCGTCGGCATTGCCCAGGAGGCGGTCAAGACGAAAACGCCACAGCCGGAAAAGAATATCTACCTGCCTTACGAACGCCTGTGGGAAATCTTTGAGAAGGACCAGCGCGGGGTATTTCTGCCCTATGCAGAATTTCAGCAGCTGTGGCAGCGCGCCTACGGCCAGCCCGATCCGGAGGCGCCGAAGCCGCCGGCGCCAGCGCTGATTACAGCGATTCGGGGCGACATGACCGTGCTTGAGCACAATGCGCGGGCATCCGTGACGCTGTCCATCGACCTCTATGAGCGCGGTTGGCTGCTCTTGCCGCTGGCCCTCCCAGGCTGCGCGGTGACCCGTGCGGTCATCGGTGACGACAACGCGCGGCTAATCCACGAGAGCAAGAGTGGCTACACCCTGCTCTACCACAAGGAGCGCGACGAGCGCGAAAGCATCACGCTCAGCTTGGAATTCATCTGCGACATACAAAAGCAGCCCGGCATCAACAGCCTGCAGTTCCAGCCACCGGCCAGCCCCATCAGCACCTGGGAGCTGCTCATTCCCGAGGCCGACGCCAAAGTCGCCGCCGACCAGACGCGCATGATCATGGAGAAGATCCCCGCCGAGGCCGGCCAAAGCCGCTTCCGTCTGCATCTGAGCGGTGGCGCCCAGTGCACAATTTCGTGGACGCCGAAAGCCGAGGGTGCCAAGGGCCTGGAAGCCCTGATCAACACCAGCGCCGAACTGGTCAACAGCATTGACGACGGCATGCTCTTCACTCAGGCACTCCTGCGCTGCCGAATCAGCCGCGCGTCCGTGCGGCAACTCGCCGTGATCATACCCGCCGGTTTCCGCATCACCAGCGTCTTCGACCCCAATATCCGCGAATGGAACGTCAGCGCTGACGCCGCTGGTCAGCGCCTGGAGCTCCAGCTCTACGAACCCGTGGCGGAAGAGCAGACCATCCGCCTGGAAATGGAACGCACGCTGGCCGATGGTCAGGTGGATATACCTGCCATCGCCCTGCCCGGCGCCGTGCGCCAGCAGGGCCATGTCGCCATTCGCTTGGGCGATGGCCTCAAGGCTGAGGTCGGGGAGCGCCGCGGCCTCACGCAGGCGGCACCGGGGGCCATGCCGCCCGGCATAGCGGACAAGGGGCCATTCTTCGCCTGCTACCAGTACGCAGCGCTGCCTTGGCAACTGCGTTACAACGTCCAGCCCTTGAAACCGCTGATCAGCTCCGAGACCATCAGCACGGCTGTCGTCATGCCCAACAGCCTACAGCTACTGAGTGAATTCCGCATCAGGGTTCTGCAGACCGGCATCTTCCACCTGGACCTGGACATTCCCGATGGCTTTGAGGTCGCGCCCTGCCAGGGCCTGGCCGGTGTACAGATCAGCGACCAACATCTCGGAGATGCCGTTGCCGGCCGCCGCCCGCTACGCGTCAACTTCCGCCAGAAGGCCACCGCGTTCAGCATCCGCCTAATCCTGCGACGCGAACTCAGCGAGCCGGCATTGCTGCTCCACGGCCAGAAACCCATCGAGTTAAGCATCGCCGTCCCGCGCCTCGGCGGCGAGAATATCGACCAGGAAAATGGCCGCCTTTGCGTGAGCGCGCCGCCGCACTTGCGGATCGTACCCGTTCGCAGCGATAATCTGCGCGGCACTGACGTCAATGGCGACGCCCCGGCTCCGATCACGCCGGCAGACAGTCCCTCCCTCCGTGCACAGCCGGTACTGGCCTACAGCTATTCGGCGCCAGCAGCACAACCACTGTTAGTGCTAGCGGCCGACCGTCGGCCGCCGCACAGCACTGTCACCCAGCACGTCAGTCTGTCAGTGCATTCAGGCAATCAGCTCAATGTCGAGTGCGTGCTGAATGTCGATGTGCAGTATAGCGGCATCAAAGCCCTGCAGGTAGGTGTGCCAAAAGATCTGCTGCCCAAGCTGCAGGTACTGCCCGCGTCATTCCGGATCAGCCCCCTGACTGAAACCACTGACGAGTATCCCGAGGGCTATCAGGCCTGCACCCTCCAGGGCGAAGCCGAATTCTACGAAAAACGCGTAGTTGTCCTGCGCTGGACAGACGACTTGGGAGACATCCCCGTCGGCGGCCACAAGGACATGGACGTGCCCTGCGTGATCGTCAGCGGCGTCAACCGCTCCTGGGGTCAGGTCGTCTTCATGAAAAATGACATGACGGACCTCAGCCCCATCAAGGCCGAGAAACTGCTGCAGATTGATCCGCGCTTCAATCTGCTGCCGGAATTGGCGGGCAAAAGTGCGCAGGTCGCCCGCGCTTTCGAGTTCCACAGCCCGTGGCAACTTCAGGCACGCGTCACGCGCTATCAGCACGAGAAGGTCAAGAGCAGTAGCATTGAGCGCGGTCTCATCCGCATGGTCCACACACGCAGCGGCAACCTGAGCGTCCAGGCGGCCTACGCCATGCGCAGTGTCCGCCAGCGCCTCGAAGTGCAACTGTCACCGAACGTGGTTTTTGACAGCACGCCCGCGCGGGTCAATAACCGCCCCGTGCCCCTGGAAAAAGGCGGCGAGGGCCAGTATTTCGTTCCGCTCACCAGCCAAGCCCAGGGCGAGCCCATACTCCTCGAGCTGCGCTATCTACTGCCCGAAAGCCACGGCCAGTTCATGCTGCCACAGTTCCCCGACGACACAGCCACCCAACAGCTCTACCTGACAGTCTATCTGCCGAAAGAGCTCAGCATCATGGGCAGCAAGGGCCCCTGGAACAACGAAAATGTCTGGGCGCTGCAGGGCGTGATGGATGTCCACCCACGTCCGCGACGCCATGACGATGATCTCATCAACTGGCTCTGCGCCGGCCAGACGCAATTCGAGGCCTGCCGTGAGAACCTGCAAAGCTTTGTGACTGACGGTCAGCCCGTGCTGTACTCGACGCTGCACCCGCCCGTCGGCGCCGCCGGCGCCCTGCAACTGCTGCTTTGGTCGACCTGGCTGGGCAAGACCCTCTTCATCACCATCATCATTGCGGTCGGGCTGCTGCTGATCAAGGCATCCTTCTTCACGCGAGCGCTGGTCCTGGGCTTCATGCTCAGCGCCATGGGCTTTCTGGCGGTCTTCGCGCCGAGCTTCTGCTACGGCATCGTTTCCAACGCATCGGTTGTCGCGGCGCTGACCGTCGCCATCATCTGGTTCCTGGCCTGGCTGCGGCAACGCCAGCAGCGGCCCGCAGGCGAGAGCAACGACTTGCCGCCGGGCACCGGTAAGCTCCTGATCACGCTTG
>JAQWBY010000008.1 GCA_028706165.1 Lentisphaeria bacterium
TCGTCTTCGGGTGGGGATGCCCACATACCGTAGCCATAGGCGCCGTTGCTGTTGCTGGAGTATACGACACAGTTTTCCATGAGGTTTTCGTTGGTCCAGCCGGAGTGCCACTGGGCGTCGCTGTCATGGAAGACGCCATTGCGGATGACGCAGCCGCTGGCGGACCACTGGAAGAGCGGCGCGTGGCGGAAGGCGAAGGTCTCGATGCCGTCGATGAGGCAGTCCCAGCTGTGTTCCCAGCCGGCGTAGGCCGTGCCGCCGCCGCCTTTGAACCACGCGTCGCGGAATACCACGTTGCGCTGTTCGCAGAATTTTGCCTGGGAGCCATAGACAGGAAAGCGGCCGCATTTAATGACTTCGACGTCTTTGGCCCAGCAGTTCCAGGCGTTGCTGAAGAGCACGGCGCTGATCCAGAGGTTTTCGGTCTGCTCAATGCTCAGGGCTTCGACGCCGCCGCGTTGGATGGGGTGGTATTTGCGGATGTAGCTGCCGTCGATGATGGGGAATTCGATGCGCAGGGGCTGTTCCAAGTGGACGGTGTTGCCGGCCACGGCTTTGATGCGCAGGGCGTTCTTGCGGTAGGTTCCCCAGCGGCAGGCGTTTTGGGTGAGGGCTTTCCAGCGTTCGGTGGCCGGGCCGTCGATGATGATGTAATCACCGGCGGCGAAGCCGCTGGCGTCGTTGACGGTGATGCTGGTGTCGCCGCGCTTGCCGTCGGCGCTGAGTTCGCTGCGGGTGTTGGTGAAGCCGGCGCCCTGGAAGAGAATAGCCGCGCGGATGCTCGGTGGTGGCGTTTCGCCTTCTTGCGGATTCAGGACGATTGGCAGGCTGCAGCGCCGGGTGCTGCCGTCTCTGTAGGTGGCAGTGCCTTCGAGGGTTAGCGGTCCGCCGTCGGGGAAGTGCTTGATGATGCTGACGCCACTGACGCCGGTGGCGAAGCTGTTGCCGGAGTGGGTGCTGACGGCCCAGCGGGCGAGAGTTTTGTCGCCGGCGCGGATGGTCATCGCTTCCAAGTCGGTAGGTAAGGCATGCATTTCCACGCGGGATTGTGGGCCGACTTGGGCGTTTGCGCTTGGCGAGTAGAATTGGATGCCGTCCTCGTCGATGCCATAGCGGAAGATGATTTTGGTTTTGCCCATGCCCTGGCCACGAATGACCACGCCATCGCGACTGATGGTAACCGGGCGGTCAAAATGGTAGGTGCCGGCGTCCAAGATGATGGCACCGCCGTCGGCAGGCAGGGCGGCGCAGGCAGCGACAAGTGCCGCGCTGTCATCGCGGTCGTCATCGACCTTGGCGCCGAAATCGCTCAGCCTGGCAGCGGCGGGGGTGTCGGGTATACCGCCTTCGACGCCGCAGCGGCGCCAGTCGGGGTAGACGATGCCATCGGGGCCGACGACGTCAGCGGCGGTGAGGCGATGGGTATCCAGCGGATTGATTTTGTACTGGGGCGTCCACGGCGGCGTGGTGACGTAGGGTAGGCGTTCCAGGGACAGATCGTCGATATAGACGCTGACGCGAGCGTGGCTGTAGCTGTGGAAGTAGAGCTGGACGGCGCGGGTGGTTTCGTCCAGGAAGACGGTTGTGGTGAATGGCGTCCACCGCCGGTTACTGCCGCCGAGTCCGCGGATGTGCTCGTCGCCGGGTAGGCGCTGGCCGTCCTGGTTGAATTGCCGGAGATACAGGCCGAAGCCGCCGCCGGAGACGGGATAATGCCAGCCGTTGATGGCTAGTTTCGCCGGGCCGGCGCAGGGAATTGTCGGTCCCATCGCCCAGTTGCCCTTGACTATGTCGTCATCAACGACCTTCAGTGAGCGTTTGCCGCTGTGGGCTTGTTCGTCGCTGATGCTGGACATGGCGCCGTCATTTTCGTCGATGGTCCAGTGTTCCAGGCCCTGTTCAAAGCCGGCATTGGGGAAGTCCAGTATCTGGGCGGCGATGGCCAGCGGTAGCATTGCCGCCAGAAGGATGCGGTGGAGCTTAGTCATGATCAAATAGACTTCCTTGTTTGTTGGCGGCGGTCTTGGCTGCTTCCAGTTGGGCGTTGCCACTGTTGCGTTCCCAGAAGACGCCGTCGGTGTAGCCTTGGATGCGCTTGTCGTTGCGGGCTTGGTCGAGTCGTTTGAGGGCCCAGCAGCAGTATTCGTCATTGAGTTCGATGCCGCAGAAGTGGCGGCCGAATTTACGGGCGACGACGGCAGTGGTGCCGCTGCCGAGGAATGGATCGAAGACCATATCGCCGGGATTGGAGCTGGCCAGGATCAGTTTTGCCAGCAATTTTTCGGGCTTTTGGGTGGGGTGGTCGGTATTTTCGGGCATAGACCAGTAGGGTACGGTGAGGTCGTCCCAGAAATTGCTGGGGTGGGTGAGGCGGAAGCGGCCGTCGCTCTGTTCCTGCCAGTCCTTGGGCTTGCCGTTTTCGCGGTAGGGGGCGATGACCTGGCGTTTGACCTTGACGGCGTCGAGGTTGAAGACGTAGTCATCGCTGAGGGTTGCGAACCAGATGTCCTCGCAGGCATTCTTCCAGTTGGTGAGGGCGCCGCGGCCTTTTTCGCGCTGCCAGGTGATGCGGTTGCGCAGGGTGAGGTAGCGGCTCATGACGGTCGATTGCGCCGCGGCGCAGCGCCAGTCGCCGCAGAGGTACACCGTTGCCTGGGGCTTGAGCATGGGGAGAAGCCTCGGGAACCAGCTTTCCAAGTAGGCGAGATAACTGCCTTCGTCGCGCTTGCTGAAGCGCATGCCGGCGAAGTCTTTGTCGAGATTGTAGGGCGGGTCGATAATGAGCAGATCGACCCAGCGTTGGGGGAAGTGGTCGAGGACTTGTGTGGTGTCTCCACAGAAGACGCGATCGCGGACCTGGTCGGTGGTCAGTGGTTCGTTGGCGGTGGCCAGTTCGGCGCGGTAGCGCTCGCGTTCGGCATCGGTAAGGACCAGGGTTTTATTGAGGCGAGAGCGTTCAGATGGCATGATGGCTTGGGGCTGTTGGGTTGCGGTTGCGGGGCGAGTTCAGTCCCACCAGATGTCATTGGCCTTGAAGACCGGTCCGTCCGAGCAGGCGCGGGCGTAGGCCCATTTTTCGGGCGTGTTGGCTTTGCGTTTGATGACGCAGGCGAAGCAGGCGCCCATGCCGCAGCACATGACGCGGTCGAGACTGATTTCAGCGTTGAGTTTGCGGCTTTCGGCGATCATGCCGACGGCTTTGAGCATAGGCGTTGGGCCGCAGGCGGCGATCCAGCTATTGGGGGCTTCGTAGAGGACGCGTTCGAGCAGTTCGGTGACCAGCCCCTTGGTGCCGGCGCTGCCGTCGTCGGTCGCCACCAGCACCTGGCAGCCCAGGGACTCGTAGGCGTCCTGTAGAAGGATGTCTCCGGCCGAGCGGCCGCCGAGGAGGACGGTGGGCAGTACGCGTGCGCGTTTGGCAAGCAGGAATGTCGCCGCGCAGCCATAGCCGCCGGCGGCGATGACGGACGGGATGTCTCCGGGCAGTGGCGAAAAGCCACGCCCCAGGGGGCCGAGGATGTCCAGCTTGGTGCCGATTTTCAGTTCGGATATATGCTCGGTGCCTTTGCCGACGACTTTGTAGATGATGCTCAGCCGGCCATCAGTTGGGTTGACGTCGAAGATGCTGAACGGGCGGCGCAGGACGTGATCGGGCATGGCCGGCAGCTGCACATGGATGAACTGTCCAGGCTGGGCGGCACGGGCTATGGCCGGTGCTGTAATATCCAGCTGATAGTAGTCGCCGTGCAGCTGTTGGTTGTGGAGAATGGGCGCGGAAATCTGGTACTGTTCTAGCATGGTCGTGCCCTCCTGGTGACAACGGGCTGTGGGCGAGTAAGCAGAGATCGGTACGAGGGCCGCCGCGAGGCGGCGCAACGGCCTTTGGACACGGCGGTAAGCCTGAGAGTTCAATGACTTGGTGCAGACGCACAAAAACTCTGGGCAATGGCATCTTGCGGCAAGTCTATACCATACAGCCATTAGCTGTAAAAGTCAGCCCAGGATAGCGCGTCTTCACAGACGCCAGACAAATTACTGCGGCTGTCGGTTTCGGGACAAAAGACCACCAGGCCCTTGAAGTCGCGACTCTTGAGCTCCTCCGCCCAGGCGATCTGCTCGTCGTCAAACAAGGTTTCCCCAAGCAACGGATTGTAGTGGAAGCAGACCACGTGGAGATGGTCGAAGCAGCTGTTGAGGAGTGGCTTGAGCTCGCCCTGGCCGTGAAAGTCGTCGGGATAGAAATTCATGGCGAGGCCGATGCGCGGGGATTTGGCCTGCCGGCAGATCGCTAGCGCGTAGTCCCATTCGTGGGACTGCGGGTAGGGGCGGGGTTGGCTGACCTGGATGGCCAGCTGGTAGGGCGTGTCCAGCGGGGCGGCCAGCAGCGGCTGCAGTAAGCGGGCATGGCATTCGATATGCTGTGCTGACTGTTCCGGAGCGATGCGGTCCAGGCGCAGCTGCAGGCTGAAGACCTGCGTGTCGGTTGCGGCGGCGCTGATCATGACGCCGAAGAGATTGCGGCGGAGAACGAGGAGATTGTCCTCAGTGGCGCTTTCACTGAGGAAGGCTGCGGTGTCACCGGGGAGGATGTTGCGGGCATGGAGGCAGCGGATGCCGTGCTTGTTGAGCTGGGCTGGGAAATCCGCTGCGGCGAAAAGCCCGGCGTCGCATTCTATGGCGCAGAGGCGTCTGGTGGCGGCGACGGGCTCCAGCCAGTCCTGCCAGGCGTGGTCATTGATGCGGATGGCGCAATTGATCATCGGCGTGCTTGCGGTTGTGGCGTTACCGGCAGGTTATGGCGGCAACGCCTGCTGTCAAGGTTATATCAGGGGGCGACTGGAACGATGCGAAGCCAGTCGAGATTCAGGCCGCGGCCATCGGCGTTGACCATGGTCAAACTATGCTCGCCGGCGACGAGCTCGATGATGGTTGCCTGACCGGCGGCGGCCAGCCAGGCGTCTGCCCACTGGTCTTCGCTGCTGCTCCAACCGCCGGTGCCGGGGAAGAGGAAAGGATCGTTGTCCGCGTTGAGTTGTTTGCCGTCGAGGATGACATGGCGGGCGACGCCGTCGTTAAAGCTGTGGCAGCAGCGCAGGAGTAGGGCGTACTTGCCGGTTTGGGGGACGGCGAAGGTCCAGCTGAGGCTGTGGCCTTCGCCGTCCCAGAGTTTGAATGCCTGCTTGCTGGCGCCGGGTTTATCTTCGATTGTGACCTCGCCCTGTTCCTGTGCAGTAAACGCCTCGGCTTCAATGGTTATGGCCTGATCGCGCTGGGGTTTGAATGTCGCTTCGTCGGGTTCGACGTAGAAACCGGGGAGGCCAATGAGTGACGTCAGCGGCTGGATGGTGTAGGCGATGCTTGCCTGGAGTACTGGCTCACTGAGGTTATAGCCCAGGCGCGTGGGCGAACGGCGGTCGGGGTTTTCAATTTCTTCGGGGGCGTAGACGAGTTCACCGCCCTCGGCGCGGGTGGTGACTGCGAAGCCGCCATTGCCGTCGTAGATGGCCAGAGCGTTGGCATCGCGTTGGTGGACGCGGGCGTAGGTGATTAGCGCGGAGCCGAAGGTCTGGGGGCTGCTGAAGACGACATCATCGCGGATGTCGACCCGGGCGTTCTTGCGGTCGAAAGTGAAACTGCGTTCGAGCTTGGCCAGCTCGGGTACGTCGTAGGCGGCCTTGTAGTCGATGACGATGTGGTCAACATCGTCGTTGAATTCTTCGCTGATGATGGTTCCGGCGGCCTTTCTGCCGGTGCTCTGCAGTTTGCCGGCGATGAGGGGCACTGGATGGCCGTAGGAATTGAGCATATTGCTCACGTAACGTTCGCGGCTGAAGGTCCGCCGCGTATAGATTTCGGCACCGGGGTCGATGAGGTATGCGTGGTTATTGAGGGTGACCAGGAATGAGCCGACATCGTTGTGGTTGTGCTGTTCGTTGTTGTGGCCGGCCTTGATGGCGGCGCCGAACTGGCCGTGTTCGGGGTGTTGTGAGCGCATGATCAGAATCCCCGCATCTTGGAAATAACTGCGCGGCGGGAATTGGCCTTCTTCGGTGACCTTTTCGGCGAAGGGCGTTTCATCGCCGAAGGCAGTGAGGGCGAAGGTATCGAGGTCCATTTTCAACGGATTGCTGACGACGATGCGTTCATGCAGGGTCTGCGGGTAGCGGCGCTGGATGAGCAGCAGCGTGTTATCCGACGGCTTGGCGTTGGTGCCGCAGTCGGCAAAGGCGGGTACCAGCCCTTCTTCAATTTGGGCATTGCGGGCAAAGGCGCAGATATTTTCGATGATGGGGTCGTTGTAGATGGACAGTTTGCCGTCGGTGGCCGCGAGCACGGCTTCGCCCATGATCATGAAATGGCCGAAGCCGTAGTTCCAGTAGCCCATGCCTTCGCTGCAGTAGCCGTCGGGCGTAAAGCCACTGAGGAAAATCGGGTTAGATATTTCCATGGCGGCCAGCACTTCGGCGCGTTCCTGGGCGGACTCGCGCAGGGTCAGCGCGGTAATGACGACATTGGCGGTGCAGACGGCGTTCCAGTTGTTGCCCCCCATGGCCCACCAGTGGCCGGCCAAGTCGCCCGTACGAATGACATTGTAGTACGGGTCCAGCATGCGCCGGTTGACCTCTGCGCGGAGGCGCTGGCGGACGGCGTCGCTCAGGCGGTCTTGTAGCCACCAGTCGGCCTGGGCCAGCAGCTTGCCGCGGGCGGAACAGCCGAGGTCTGAATACAGGCGCTTGCCGTGGAAATTTTCCAGTGCGCCGTCGTGTGCTGGCATGACCCAGCTGCGTTCATCGCACATGGCGATGATGTCCTGTTCGAGGGTTGGCAGGAATCGTCCCTGGTTTTCGAGGCATTCCGCGCGGAGTAGCGTGCTGATGCGTCCTACGCGCTTGCCATATGGGCGTTGGTAGCGGGTGCGGTTGCCGTTTTGGGTATATTCGAGGTAGAGCTCATCTGGCAGTTCGGGCGGAGTGGTGTTGATGAGTGCTTCGGCGCTTTTGATGATGCTGGCGGCTTCGGGGAGTGCTGCCAGGCGGTCCCAGGCGGCGCGGTCGCTGATTGGCCGGCCCAGACCAGCCGGCGCGGTTGGGAGGAGCAGGGCCAATTCAGCGACGCGCTGATTGTCGATTGGCGGGAAGCGGCGCGAGATGGCTGTGGCGACGGGTGTGCTGGTCACGGTTTTTTCCTCCTCGGGGCTGAGTTCACTTAGGGTAAAGTTATCAAAGTCGGTCATGCCGGTAGCGCCGTTGAATGAATGGATCCAAATGCTGACGGTGGTGGCTTCGGCGGGGGCTTTGCCGACGAGGGTGAAGGGCTGCCAGTCTTTGGTGACGGGCACCGGCAGAATGATCTCCGGGTAGCGTCCCGGGCCATTCAGTTGCTTGCCGGCGGCATCAAAAAACTGCAGGTATGCGCCGACGGCGCCGCGATTGCCGCTGTTGCGCGCATGAAAGCGCAGGGCGTAGGCGGTATCGGGCTTGGCCGGCAAACTTTGCGAGCGGAAGTTGCTGCCGCCCTTTTTGTTATCGTCCTTGACGCGCAGGCCGAATTGTCCCTCGTAGGCCGCTTCGGCGGTGACTTGGCTCATGATTGATTCGCCGGACCAGCCTGTGCGTTCCTGTTCAAAGCCTGGGTTCGCGAGAGCTAGTGGCGTTTCGGCGAAAGTCATGCAGGGCGCTGCCAGTATGGCCAGAGCAAAGAGGCAACGTATTTTGGTCAGCATGGGCGGGTCCTTTTTTGGGAAAGTGATGCGAATCAACAAGACGAGCGCATAACCTACCACCTCCTGGCAGGAATGTCATGGCAGGAGGTGGGAAAAATAGCCGGGAGGGATAATCGGTCAGCCATTGATATTGGCCGGCCTCAGGGGACGCCAGGGACCAGTGAGACTGATTGGCGGCGGGGCGCTGGGGCGAGGACTCACGTCTCACGTCTCACGACTCATGGCCGGGACTGTGGGGGCTTTCGGGACCGTGGGGAATGACGCTTTGGACACAAGGGACTGATTGACCGACTCTAGGGACTTCTGGGAACAACGTTTACGGCAGGTTTTCGCAGCCGGATCCGACCGATCCGACCGATCCGACCGATCAATCAACCGGATCCGGCCGATCCGTCCAATGCTCTTCACTTAACAAATTTCATAGTGCCTTAAGCTTCAGCAAAACAGCCTGTTATGATCGCGGCATTTATTGCCGCGAAGCGGCAGCAGCGCTGAAAGCGCGAAACATACCAGCCCAGGGCAAGCAGCGCTGAAAGCGCGCGCCGCCCTGGGTAAAGCGCCAACCAAGGTCGTGTTCCTCGGCCTCTTTGGCCCCAGTCGGCGAAGCTGACTGGGGCCAAAGAGGCAATGGAACTCATTGATTGCTGCGGCAATTTTGCGCTGTGACCCTTCGTCGCAGGTCTTTTAGGCCGTCCCTTCAGGGCTCTTTTGGGATGGGGCACCTTACCCAGGGCGACGCGCCCTACGGGCGCTTGCCCTGGGCTATCTTAGGGCGCACCTTCGGCGCTCAAAACTTTGGCAAATGGTCACGCGAACGGTCACAAGTCAACTCATCGCCAAGCATTGCCGGTACACTAAGTGAAGAGCATTGGGCCGATCCGTCCGATCCGCCTGCGATAAAAGACAGTCGATCAGACAGATTGGCCAAGTTCGGCCTGGAGGGCCGCACCATGCGTAACCCCGGATGAGGCGCCTGAAGGGCGCCGCAACCCGGGGTATGGTAATAACCTGGAATTGCGCCTGGAGGGCGCCACATTGGCTTGGCTCGTCTCGTCTCGTCCTACCGCGCCAGAGAGGCAAGGTGTGCATCTGTTATCAATGGGTGACCGATTACGCCAAGGGGGGTAATGCCTTGTATTCAGTGTTCCAACAGGCCGTAGAGGGCGCCGAGCAGCGCGGGTACGGCCGTCTCGACCCGTAGGATCCAGGGGCCGATGGTCAAAGCACGCAGACCGGCGGTGTGCAGGGCCTCATTCTCTTCTAGTGAGAAGCCGCCTTCGGGACCAATCCACAGGCTGACGCTGTGCGGTGCTGGGCGCTCGCCGGGTCGGATTGGCTGGTCGTTGTCGCGTGGCACCGCGCCGAAGAAGCCCGCTGCGGCGTCGTGGCCGGCAAGGGCATCATGAAAGGTTTGTAGCGGGCTGATGGCGGGTTGGAATGGGTTTCCGGACTGCTTGCAGGCCGCGATCAGGGTTTGTTGCCAGCTGTCCTTGTCATTTTCAGGTTTGGCGACGCCGTAGCGGCAGAGGATTGGTGTGATGCGTTTGACACCCAGCTCGGTTGCCGTGCGCAATACTGCGTCCATGTTCTTGCCACGAGGCGGGGCGATATACAGATGGAGGGCAATGGCCGGTTCCGGGCAATGCTCGACGGCGATGATGCGGCAATGGGCTTCCTGCTGTCGACGACCGGCGTTGGTTGGGGGCAGAAGTTCGGCTTCGGCGCGGATGCCGGAGCCGTTGAGCAGCTGTAGGCGGTCGCCGGCCTGTAGGCGCAAGACCCGCAGGGCATGGGTTGATTCAGCTGCCGGCAATTCGACCGTGCAGTCAGGCGTAAATGGCTGGTCGGGACAATAAAAATTGCGCATGCGAAACGCTCACCCGATTCGTGTACTATAAGATTGCTGTCCCGGGCGCTGCTGCGCCTCAGTTAGGGGCTGCTCGTTAATCACGTTTACAACTATACCCAGGCACGTTGAAAGCGTGCAACAGTCCAGCCAGGGGTTGCGTTGTGTGGCACCCCCGGAACACATCTTTCTTATCGATGTTATATGAAAGGGGCCGAGGAACACGAGCATAGTCGCCATTGTACCCAGGGCGTTGCACGCTTTCAGCGTGCTTGCCCTAGGCTCTGGGCTGGTATGTTTTGCGCTTTCAGCGCTTCTGCCGCTCTGTGGCGAGGTCCATGCTGGCCGGTGGTAAGGCATTTCATCATAGAGCGTTTGCGTTGAAAAGTGTAAACGTAATTAGTGAACAGCTACTTAGTGCTGCAGGGTTTTCGCGGGCCGGCCTGCTGCTTTTCACGAGGGATGCCGGCCCGGCGAGATAGCACCGCTTGCTTTCGCCTCCCTGCGGTCATGTTGCTGCTGGAAGCTTGTTTGCTTACTCAAAAGGGCATGTCGTCAACTGGGGCTTTTTCGCCTTCACCGCTGTTGCTGTTGCTGTTGCTGTTGCTGTTGCTGTTGCTGTTGCTGGTGGTACTCTTTTCAGCTGCCGGGGCTGGTGATGCTGGTGTCGCCGCATTTGCCGCAGGTGGAGTGAATGGCTTTGGCTCCGGAGCGGGGGCGGTAGGAGCGGGGGCGGCAGGAGCGGGGGTGGCAGGCGTTGCCGCCGTGGGATCGCCAGAGCTCGGCGGGAATGCCGGTGCGGCTGCTGGGGGTTGATTCACGGGCTGCTGAAAACTATTCGGGCGCTGCTGTTGGTAGCCGCCGGCTGGGGGTTGCTGGTAGCCGCCACCCTGCTGCTGAAAGCCACCGGCTGGTTGTTGCTGGTAGCCGCCACCCTGCTGCTGAAAGCCACCGGCTGGGGGTTGCTGGTAGCCGCCACGTGGTTGTTGCTGGTAGCCGCCACCCTGCTGCTGAAAGCCACCGGCTGGGGGTTGCTGGTAGCCGCCACCCTGCTGCTGGAAGCCGCCACCCTGCTGCTGGAAGCCGCCACGTGGCTGTTGCTGGTAGCCGCCTTGCTGCTGGTAGCCGCCACCCTGCTGCTGGTAGCCGCCTTGCTGCTGGTAGCCGCCTTGCTGTTGGTAGCCGCCGTCGGGCTGTTGGTAGCCGCCGTCATCGAAGGAGGCATCGGGTCCCTGGCCGGCTTCTTTGCGGTCAAGGAATTGAATGCTATCCACGTGCACTTTCAATTTGCTGCGGTTTTGGCCGGTGGCTTTGTCCTGCCATTGATCCAAGCGGAGTCTGCCATCAACGAAGACGAGGGAGCCTTTATGTAGGAAGCGGCCGCAATTTTCGGCAGTGCGGCCGAATGCTTCGAGATCGACGAAGCACACGTCTTCGCGATCTTCGCCTTGGGCGGAGCGCCAGCGGCGGTTGATTGCCATGCCGATTTCGCAGATTTGCAGGCCGCCTTCGGTAGCGCGGGTGATTGGGTCGCGGGTCAGATTACCCATCAAGAGGACTCTATTCAAGCTTGTCATGGACTGTGTTCCTTCACTCTGAATGCTGGCGTGTTGGTTCTGAGGTGATACCTGTTCGCAGTGGTAACATACCCTTTACTGACTGGTTTTGCTCATGAGGCACCTCCTTCTTTTTCCTTGCTCTGGGGGGGCATGGGTTGCGGAGTCAATTCTTCCATGGTATGCACTAAATGATATAATATGAAAATAAAAATGCAAATAAAAAGCAAAAATATATTTGCATTTAGAGAATGACAGTGCAAATTGATGGTTGTGAAGGACGGTTTTACTTCAGGATGCCGGTTCGCCGACTTTCACCTAATGCAATAAAAAGCAATCGGCGAAAAAAGAAGGAGGCAGGAGTGATGAAGACGTTGAAACAACTCGGTTGTGCGGGCCTGGCGGCGTTGCTGATGTCGGTGTCACTGCCGTCGTGGGCACAGACGGCGGGTGGCGCGACGCCTGGCGGTGCTGGCGGTGCCGCGGTGGTAACCAAGGCGGAGAAGAATCCCGTTGCCAAGTTGCGTGGGAAGCTTCTCTACAAGAAGAACCAGATTCGGAAGTATGAGCGTTCTGCCACTGCCAGCAACGAGGCGCTTCGCGCGCGTGCGAGTGAGCTGGAGAAGGAGCGCCGGGGGCAGTACGTCGCCGTTGAGCCAAAGCTGGCTGAGCTGTATTCCGAGCAGGATGCTCTTGCTGCGGAAATTGATCGCCTGGCACCGCGCAAGAAGTGACGCCGTCCGCTATTCTGCCGTGTGGGTGTAAGCTACGCGGCAGTGGCGGGCGCCTCGCTGGCGGCATGATCTTGTCAGTCGCCAAGGGCAAGGCCGGCGCTATCCATGATCGGATAGCGCCGGCCTGGTATTGCAACCTGCTGGCGTTGTCAGCCTGTGCAGTCGTTTCAGCCGACGCTGGCTCCGGAGGGAATGGGGCCGTCGGTGGTAATCAAGCGGAGGACGCCCTGGTGTTCGGCGGCTAGCAGCATGCCGTTGGATTCGACGCCGCGCAGCACAGCCGGTTTGAGGTTGGTGATGACGACGACATGCTTGCCAATCAGGCTGTCGGGATTGTAGAATTTGGCGATGCCTGAGACGATTTGCCGCAGATCCTGGTCGATGCGGACCTGCAGCTTGAGCAGTTTGTCCGAATTGGCGACGGGTTCAGCGGCGATGATTTCGGCCGTCTGGAGTTTGACCTTACCGACCTCGGCGATGCTGATGACGCCGGGGACGGCGTCGGCCTTTTTGCTGGCCTTTTCTTTTGGCGTGGGGGCCATGGCTGGCGGCGCAGCTGCGGGGGCATCTTCCTTGTATTCAGCGCGGGGGAAGAGCGCCTCGTCGAGGGCGACTTTGGCACCTTCGCTGAGGACATTCCACTGGCTGAGTCGGGGCATATGTGGGGTAATGGCGTCTTCGCTGATGCCCAGTGCGCGGCGCAGGATGGTCATTTTTTCAGGCATGCAGGGGTAGAGCAGGCCCGAGGCGATGCGCAGGCACTCCATGGTGTGGCGCAAGACCCGGCCGAGGGTGGCGAGGTCGCCGGACTTGGCGAGGACCCAGGGCTTCATCTTGTCAAAATAGCGGTTGGCTTCGCGGACGGTGGCCAGGACGGTGCCCAGGCCATTGTCGAGTTGCATGTTCTTGACGGCTTCGGCCATGTTGCCGGCGGCGGCGAGGCAGAGAGTGGCCAGCTCCCGTTCGTCGTCGCCGATCTCGGCGCAAGGCGGCATCTGGCCGGCAAAATTGCGCTCAATCATCTTGATGGCACGGCTGGCTAGATTGCCCAAGTCGTTGGCTAAATCGGCATTGTAGCGCTCGACAAAAATTTTCTCGGTGAAACTGGCGTCCTGTCCGAGGCTCATACCGGCCATGAGGAAGTAGCGGAAGGCATCGACGCCGTACTGGTCGATCATGGCCATGGGGTTGACGACATTGTTGAGGGACTTGCTCATTTTGGCGTCGCCGACCAGCCACCAGCCGTGCGCGAAGACGGTTTTGGGCAGTTCCACGCCCATGGCCATGAGCATGGTGGGCCAGTAGACGGTATGAGTGGTGAGGATGTCCTTGCCGATGAGGTGATAGGATGCCGGCCACCACTGGCTAAACAGCGCGTCGTTTGTGCGATAGCCTACCGCGCTGATGTAGTTGACCAGCGCGTCAAACCAGACGTAGGTGACGTAGTCGTGATCAAAGGGCAGTTCGATGCCCCAACTGAGGCGGGCCTTGGGGCGACTAATGCACAGGTCGCCAAGCGGCTGCTTCTTGAGGAAGCCCAGCGTTTCCTGGCGGCGGTGTGCGGGTTGGATGAATTCCGGATGGCTCTCGATGTAGTCAATGAGCCGATCCTGATACTGGCTCATTTTGAAGAAGTAGCTGCGTTCTTCGAGCTCTTCGGTGTTGCGGTGGCACTCGGGGCACTTGCCGTCGATCAGGTCTTTTTCGGTGTAGAAACGTTCGCAGGGCACGCAGTACCAGCCTTTGTAGCTGGCGGAGTAGATGAGACCGCGCTCGTGGAGATCGCTGAGGATGGCCTGGACGATTTGGGTGTGGCGGGGCTCGGTGGTGCGGATAAAGTCGTCGTGGGTGATGCCGAGGCGTTGCCAGAGTTCCTGAAAGCGAACCACGGTGTTGTTGCAGTGTTCCAGTGGGCTGACATTGTTGGCCTTGGCGGCCTGTTGCACTTTTTGGCCATGTTCGTCGGTGCCGGTCAGGAAATGCGTCGGTTCGTCCATCAGGCGGTGGTAGCGTGCGAGGACGTCGGCGAGGATGGTGGTATAGGCGTGGCCGATGTGCGGTTTGTCATTGACATAATAGATCGGCGTGGTGACGTAAAAGCTGTTATGACCCATTCATATCTCCCTTATGTGACGGCGAAAAGCCGGCATGGCGCCGGCTTGATTGCGTGCTGTGTTCGGGGTGTCAGGTAATCAGGTAATGATCTGCTTGCCGACTTCGCGTTCCCAGAACAGGGCTACTGCGAGCAGCATCAGCAGTGCATTCATGACGACGACGTAGGCGGCGCCATAGACAACGTAGGCGGCGGGTATTTTTTTCTGTGCGGCCAGTGCGTCGGCCATCCAGAACAGCTGCCAGTTAGGAATACAGGCGTACAACGCGGTTGCCAGGTAGCTGCCGCCATCGGGCAGGGGATTGGCGTAGTTGCCGCCGACTGGCACGCGCGGGTGGTTGTTGCTGCGGCGGAAGGCGTAGGCGTCGTAAGCGGCGTCAAGGCCGGTGGCGCCTGGCGGTACGCTTTGGCGTTCCTGGGCGATGCGCATGAGCTGCCAACTCTGGCTGTCCACATCATAGCGGGCCATGTGTTGGGCTCTGCCGTCGAGATCGTTAAGTTCGTTCTTCCAGCCTTGGCCGTCTTTCCACAGACCGTCCGGCGTTTTGCCGAGGGTGGGGAGGACAGCGGGGCGTTCCTGGTCGCTCCAGACTACGAAGGCCTCGCCGGCGTCGACGATTTCTGGGCGTTGCCATTTGCCGACGTTGGCGATTTCGGTGGGAGCAAAGCGATAACTTGTCAGCCACAGAGTTTCCTTGCCTTTTGGCGCGCTGTCTAACCAGGGTTCGCGGGCCTGGCGGCCGAGGAGGTAGTCCGACATCAGCCCGACCATGAAGAGAACCGAGCAGACTAGCAGGTTGCTCACCAGGTTCAGGCGTGTTGACAAGGCAGTGGCGAGGCTGGCCATGGCCCACACGGAATACAGGATAAGGATTAGCGCGGGGATGACATAGAGGGCCAAGCCCGGCTGTTCTTCGTTGTAAGGCTTGAAGTGGGCGAAGATCGCCAGCAGGGGGAAAAGGACCAGCAGGCTAAGGACCGTGGTCATTGGGAAGGACGAGCGGGTCACGTAGTTGTGAATGCCGGCGATCACGAAGCCGAGGATAATTGCCCCGAAATAGAGGGCCATGATGGTGAAATCAATGCGGAACTGATCCGAGGCGATGCGCAGGCTCACCAGTGTGGCCAGGGCGCAGAGGAACCAGAATACTGTCACTGCGCTTAGGATGCCGAGAATCTTGGCAATGATGAACACCGGCCGTTGCACGGGTTTTGACAGCAGCAGCAGGGCGGTGCCGTTGTCAATCTCGCGCGAGATGGCGTAGCTGGCAATGAGCACCGATATCACCCAGCCGAAGATCATCGTCGTTGCCATGCCGCTGTCAATCACCAGCTTGTCCTGGGCGCGGAAAACAAACATGGTGAACAAAGGGAAGAGTCCGATCATGCTCAAGGCGCTAAGCAGCACCAGGAGGAAAATCGGCTCGCGCAGACTCTCGCGGAAGGTGTTTTTGGCTATTTGAAAGAGCGCAGTGAACATGGGTGTCGGACCTGTCTCGGGCTATATGGGGGTGAAAATGACTTATCAGCGCTTATTTGCCGGCGCCGGCCTGGGAAATCTTGTCGCTGTATTCGCGGTATTGTTTGAGCAGGCTGCGGTGGTCGAGCCACTCGCCCAGGACCTGGGCGTTCTTTTCCCAGTCGGTGCTGTCAAGAATGATGACGGAGTAGTCAGCGCGGAGCAAGTCAACGAACTGTTTGGGTACGTAGTCCGTGCCACCGAGGACGACAATGCGCTTGGGGTTGATAAAGGCCACGGTTTCCAGGAAATTGCCTTCGCCGATATCGACGGCTTTATTGCCATCAATCATGTAAAAGACGCGTTGGGTGCCGTCCACATCGGGGGAAAAGAGGACAATGGGCTGCTTGGTGCGCACCTGCGCGAGTTCGGCCAGCAGGCGCGAATTGAGGACATTGGCCGTAATCATCAGCGTTTCGGCCCGGGCTCGCGAGTTGCGCCGGAAAGGATTGAGGCTCACGGCGTAACTGCTTGCAGTAACAGCAATCAGCACGAAAAGAACAATGACCGACATCCCACGAATTTTCATTGACTGGACTCCCTTGGTTGTGGCAGAGCGCGAAACTCCCGAAAGGCCGACGTTGGACAGTTGTCCGGCGTCATGTCGAAATAAACAAAGACAATACTATGCCGGAAAAGCGACAACTTTCAACTAAGGCAAATGGCATTATTGGTGTTGTCGGGGTCTCGTTGTGGCTTCAGACGAGTCCGGCGATGAATTCTTTAGCGCGCATGGTTGGCCACCATTCCTGGTCGAGGCCGGGGGTGATGAAGCCACAGTGGCCGCCGCTTTCGGGCATTTCCAGGTAGAGGTGTTGGCTTTTGGCGGCCTTGTCTTCCGGGAAGCAGTTCCCAGCCAGGAAAGGATCATTGCGGGGGTTGACCATCAAGGTTGGCACGGCGATATCGTCGAGCCAGTTGAATGCGGATGCCTGGCGCCAGTAGTCTTCCGGGCTGGCGAAGCCCATTAGGGGAACTGTGTAGTACTTGTCGAAATCGCCAAAGGTTTCGATTTTGCTGATGTGGCTCAGGTCGATTTTATCGGGATAGTACGCGTGTTTTTGCGTGATCATGCGGCACATTTGACTGAGGAAGTGCTTGGCGTAGAGGCGGCCCACGGGTGTTTCCATGACTTCGGCGCTTGCTTTGAGGTCGATGGCGGCGCAGAAGACGGCGGCGCCGGCGACTTCGGCCGGTAGGTTCTTCGCTTCGCGGCCGAGGTAGAGCAGGCAGAGATTGCCGCCCATGCTGTAGCCCGTGAAGGCAATTTTGCGGTAGTGGCCGCTGGTGATGGCGTGGCGGGTGACCCAGTCGAGTTCATCGGTTGAGTTGTTGGTGGTGAATTTGAGGAGTCGGCTGTCGTAGATACTGGTGCCGCGGTAGTTCCAGGCCAGGCAGTCCCAGCCGATGTCGTTGAAGGCCTTGACCATGCTGAGGATATAGTGTCGGCGGCTGTGACCGCAGAGGCCGTGGTTGAGGATCAGCAGGCAGTCGGAGCCGCAGCGGGACCAGTCCAGGTAGAGGAAATCGCCATCGGGGGTGTTGAAGCATTCCCGCTGGTAATCGACATTTTCCCGCTTGCGCATGTAGCTGGGCAGAATGGTTTGGACATGCGGGTTGGTGAGAAAGCGTGGTGGATGGTAGCTGGATTGGGCGATGACTGGCATGGTCGTGTTTCTGTTGCTGCGGGGAGGCTATTGGCAAAGAGACAAAGATACAGGGAAAGGCTGGTTTTCCGGGGGGGCGTTGCCTATCGCGTCCTCGTCATGGGTAGACAGCGCGGTGCTGTCGGTTGGCGTTTTGGCCAGGCAACGGAGCCGGCATACTATAGCGGTCGGGGGTGTTGGCGCGAGGCAATGCGGGTCATTTCCGTTTCATCAAGAGGGTGCGTGCTGACGGGTGGCTGAGCAGTCGGCTCATGTCCAGCAGTTCGGGGTAGGCGTCCGGTGGCACCAGCGTTGCGGGCAGGTCGCCGCGGGCGTGGAAGCGGAACTGATTGCCGGCGAGGCGTTCCGAGCTGAAGCTGAGTACGCCAGAACTGTTTGGGAAGTGCCAGGTGTATTCCTGGGGCGACAGCAGCAGGTTGGGAAAGGACGCTGGGAAACTGACGGCGACACTAATGTCCAGGCCGCGGTAGTCCTGCCAGAGAATGGGGTGCAGTCGGCGGTCGGTGTTCTGGCGCAGAATGCCGGCCAGGGACATGGGCAGGCGCAGGTAGAGGAAAGGGTCCTGCACGATTGCGTAGTCGGTGATTTGCGCGGAAAACTGGCGCTGCCCGGGGTAGGTGCTGAAATCCGTCAGCAGTTCGCTGGCTGCGACTGCGGACTGCGAGATGCTCGCCAGCAATTCTTGGTAGTGGCGCCGGCGTTCCTCGGGCGTGAGCTCAGCGTAGAATTTTTTTTGTTCGGCGTGGTCGGTGCCGTGGTAGATGGTCAGCTGTGTTAACGTGGCGCTGCCGTCGTCGTTGACCGTCACGTGGAAATGGTCTTCACGGCTGTTTTGGAAGGCTGCTTGCACGGTGACGACCAAGGGCTCGCCTTTGAGGGTGATGCCGCAGGCGCCCTCGACGGCGCAGGTGCCCAATTCGGCGTGTTCGTCGGTGTCGTTCAGCCAGATCGTCCGTCCTTCGTGCTCGACGCGCAGGAGCAGCTGTGGGAAGGCGTACACATGGGGGAAGGCGAGGTGGTGTTCGGATACAGCGCGGGGGCTGGGCCCCGTCGCCGCAACGACGAATTCGGGGTTGAAGCCCAGGCGCTTGAGCAGGGCGGCTGTCGCGATCGCGCGGTCGGCGTTGTGCCCATAGCCCTCGGCCAAGGTCTGTTCGGCGTCGCTGAGGCTGCTCAGGGGCAGTTCGGTGAAATTCGGCCCAACCTGGCGGATGTTGCGTGCGATGGTGTCGCGGACTGCGCGGAGCTGTTCGAGGGGGGGGAGGGAAGCCAGGCTGGTTGCCAGTGCTTCGACGCGGGGTCCGGCGGCGGCGCAGTGGGCAGTCAATGCCGCCGCCAGTTCGCGGCCGTAGTGCGACCACGCGCCGCTGGACACGCAGACTGATGGCGTGAATGACGCGCGGGGTGGCAGCTGCGTTTCACGGCGGAGGGCTCCGAGGTTGCTGATTGACCAGCTGCGGACCTCGCGGTCATTGCTGATCTCTTTGGAGAAAGCGATGGGCTTGGCGCTCGCGTCGTTGCCGTTACTGAAGGCGTAGCCGCGGGGGAAGGAGGCCAGCACCATGGCCATGCCGACCGGCGTGTCAATGGTCAAGCGGGCCTCTTTGCAGGGATCAAAGCTTTGGAAGCTGTGATTGAGGGCGAAAAAGGGCGCGTTGCGGCAGGTCCGGCGCACTTCGTATTCGATGATGCTGCCGACTTCCACGCCGGGGAGGCTCGCCACCAGGGTTTTGGCCGCCGGGTAGCGCGGCGCGCTGCCCACCCATTCTGCGTCCATGATGTTGGTTTCCTCGGGGCTGATTGGCGTGGTGTTGTCACCGTTGCGGACTCGTGCGTAGTTTAGGGTGAGTTCTTCCCAGACCGGATTGTAGCTCAGCTTCAGTTCGGCATGTTCTTTTTTACCCTTGTAGCTCATGATCTGCTTGCGGACGCGGTGCAGGTGCTGCCATTCGCTGGCGGAGATGAGTCGGTATTCGTCTTCCTGGGACAGAATCACCGCCTCGTCGCTCGCTGCGGTTTCGCCGTTGTCGGCGGATTGCAGGCGATTGAACAGGGCCATCTTGCGGGCGTTGACCTCAAAGATCTTCAGTTTTTCCTTAAGGTCAAGGTACTGCGCCGGGGCGAATTCGACGGTTTTGATGGCGAATTCGCTGTCCAGCGTCAGGGTGCGGTTTTGCCAGTTCAGGCGGCGTTGCCAGGTCAACGTATCGGTATCGACCAGCGGGTAGTCGGGGAGGGTTTCGGCCTCACCCCAGGCCGGGTCGAGGTCGAGCACCACGCGTTCCTTGACGCCGCAGGCGATTTCGGTGACGAAGGGAAAGCGTCGCTGGGTCAGGCCGGCTTGGCCGAGGATGAAGTTGACCATGCCTACGCTGTGCGAAAAGCGCGGCACGTCGAGCATGGCGCAGCTGTCGTTGGCGATCAGCACGTCTTCGGCGGCGAAGCCCACTGTGAGGGCGACTGGCTCGCTGGTGTTCATCATATCGGCGGGACTGAGCTCGAAGCTGGTCAGGCGCGCGCCGGGAGCGACCCGTTTGACCACGCCCTCGAAGAATTGTCGGCGCTGTTCCGGACTGCGGCGGGCGAGCGCGCCGCGGTAGGCGTTGTCGTTGATGCCGTCGAAGCGGAAGCTACTTTGGCCGACGAGATTGCCGCGGTCGTCGATGCTGGCGCGGGTGTCGATGATCATCATGTTCACGCTGGCGGGACTGATCGGCGAGCTACGCAGGGTGTCGCCCTCCGGCCGGGCCACCAGATAGCTTTTGTGGCAGAGGTAGGCGGGGAAGAGCTCTTTGGTATTTTCGTCGGTCGAATCCATGAGCAGGTAGCTGCCGTCGTCGTTGAGGACGGCAGTGATGGCGTGGTTGAAAAAGGGCTGCGGCACTTCGGGGTCCTTGAGGGGACCGTTGTGAATCAGCACTGGGAAGGCCTGGCAGCCGGCGAGGCGCAGCATGACGACGAGCAAGGCCGCCTTGTCCCGGCAGACACCGTGGCGCTTGTCAAAAGTCAGCTGGACATCGTGGGGCTCGTATCCTGGTGCCTCGGTTTCCACGGTGATGCCCATGTAGCGGATTTCCTGGGAGACGAAGCGGAAGATCGCGCGGATTTTGTCTTCGCGGTTTTCCAGTCCGGCGCAGAGTTCGGTCACTTTTTCCTGCATGGCGGGGCTGTGGGCGTAATGGGGTTCGCTGACCTGCCAGTACCAGCGGGAGATGTCTTCCCAGCTGGGCACGGTGCTGATGAGCAGGCGCTGGACGACGGTGTGCAGCGGGGGCATGTCGGGTTCGGGGAACATGCGGGGGATGTTGCGGCCCTGCCAGCGGTAGACGACGCGGTCGCCGTCCTCGCGTTCCGTGAATGCCACCGTGTCTTTGACCTGGTCCTTGAGGGCGATGCTACGCAGCGGCAACTCTTTGGGCGCCTGCACTTCATAGACGAAATTGATGATGGGGCTGGTGTATTCCAGCACTTCGTAGTCGCTGAAGGTGTTGGGAACGCGTGGTTTGACGATTTCGCTGCAGACCACGTAGCGAATCAGATCGCCGACCTGCAGTTCGGGCAGGGTTACCTGCAAAATCTTGCTGTTAGGGTCGTAGATGTTTGAGCGCATCTGTGAGGGATCGACCATGATTTGCGATTGCTTGGCGAGGTCGACGGGGAGAATCTGGCCATCTGGGCGAATGACCTGCACCAGGCTGTAATGGACTCGGTTGTAACTTTCCGTGAAATACCGGCTCAGGACCCGGTTGTCATTCTTGCCCTTTTCGCTGAGCACTTTCATTACAGTGTCGTCCCAGGTCACGGCGCGGCCGTCGGTTTCGTAGCGCACCACAATGCGGTCGTCAATCATCACGTCGTCGGCATCGGGATAGCGCTCGCTGGTGACTTCCCGCGCCTGCTGCAGCACGACTTCGAGGTCAAGAAACCCTTCGGGAGCGCCGTTGCTACGGGCTGTAACGATCAGCAGAACGATGGGGAGAAGGGATGCCTTGAGCAAATCCCGAAGACGAAGAGAGTGACAGAGCATATGGTGTGGATCCTTCCTGCTGAATGGTGACGAAGGTCGTCTGGCGACACGCCGGCCGGCATGGGGGCGGCATGGCTCCAGGCCGGTGCCAAGGCGTGGCGTTTCCCAAGCTGGCATGCGGCCTGGCCGCGCGGCGCCAGCAAAAGCTAATATATCCCCCTGAGCTCGCTTGCCAAAAGACAAAAAGCGGGTGCGGTCGGTGATGGCATACGGCAGCAAGTTCCTAATGGCTGCCTCCCCCAGACATGGCTGCTGCCGAAATCGGTCAGTAACCACCCCGGCGGGGAAAACACCGGGGACAATTTACAGGAAACCCACGGCCAGTCGCCGCCCAGCCCTTCGGCCTTGATTTCCGCCGGCCTTTGCGACAGCGGGTTTCATAGGCGCCATTGATACCGTGTGGACCACGGCTAAAGCGCAGTCCGCTTCGTGCGCGCGACCTTATAGGATGGGGGCCCCCTACGGTGGGGGGGCTGATTTCAAGAACCGCAGGAAAAATAGTCAAAAACTCGCCCCTTGACAAGCAAAAAAGACAGCGAATAACAGCAAATTGTGGATCAGGATGATTTGAGCTGTCTTGTTCGTGTGATTTGGGCATTCATCGTTGTGAGTTCTGGTGAAGCGATCGCGTCGCTCAGATGCCCGCTTTATCGCGGCGGGGAGCGACATTCCACCTTAGTCATGTCCCTCTTGGGCGTAGGTCGGCGGCGCTGGCAATAACGGCGTCTCAATGACTGTCCGACGACGCGAAAAGGTACTCGTTCAGTAACCACCCCGACGGGGAAAACACTGGGGACAATGTGCCGAAAACCCACGGCCAGTCGCCGCCCAGCCATTCGACCTTGACTTCCGCCGCCCTTTGCGGCAACGGGTTTCATCGGCGCCATTGATAACTGCCGCTCACAGGGGACGCTGCGGACCGTGGGGACTCCTGGGAGCGCCGCTGGACCGATAAAGCGGGATTATGTCCATAGTGTCCATAGTGTCCATGGTGTCCATGGTGTCCATGGTGTCCATGGTGTCCATGGTGTCCATGGTGTCCATGGTGTCCATGGTGTCCATGGTGTCCATGGTGTCCATGGTGTCCATGGTGTCCATGGTGTCCATGGTGTCCATAGAGACGCCTGGTGCTTCCCGGGAACAGGCGGCGCGACGGTGCGGTCGGGGACCGCCCGCACCACTATCGAACGGGGGCCGCAGCAAAACCGTGGAGGCGGGAACCGGCGACACCATTGGCCCAGCATGTCGCGTCCCACCGCGCCGGACAGGGGCATACTGTGCACCCATTGATAATTGAGCCATAGAGCTTCTGGCTGAGGCAAACGTGTCCGTTTTCCTGGCCGCGAAGCGGCAGAAGCGCTGAAAGCGCGAAACAGTCCAGCCCAGGGCAAGCACGCTGAAAGCGTGCGCCGCCCTGGGTAGCGCGCCATAATGGTTCGTGTTCCTCGGCCCCTTTTGCCCCAGTCGGCGAAGCTGACTGGGGCAAAAGGGGCAATGGAACTCACTTGCTTACCTGGGATTGACATCGGCGGCATGTTTGGCCGCCATTATCAATGGGTGACCGATTCCGCTGTTGCGGCGGTGAAATATCGCCTGCAAGTTGAGTTGTCTGAGCAAGGCAGTATTTTATGTTTTTTGCCGGTTACGCAGTTGCCGTGCAGCCCAATTGATGGTGTTTTCAGGCGTTGTTTTAGAGATCAGGCGTGCCAGTGAGTGGCCTGACGGCTGGTGTACGGAGTGCGACGGGTGTTTTGCGTCGACTGGACGATATTTCCAGTCAGCGTGTACATAAGAGGTTGGCATGGGAACAGGTATGGCAAAAGAGCCGCGACAATTGATGGCGGGAACCGTCATCAATGGCTATCGCGTAGAGCGGGAGCTTGGTCGTGGCGCCATGGCCGTGGTCTATCTTGCCACCCAGTTGGACTTGGAGCGGCCGGTGGCCCTGAAGGTGTTGTCGGCGGAGTTGGCCGCCGACGCCGAGTTTGTTGCCCGTTTTTTTAATGAAGCGCGCGCGGCGGCGTCGATGTCGCATCCGCATATTGTGCAGGCCTATGATGCGGGCATTGCCGAGGGTGGCATATACTATTTCTGCATGGAGTTCGTCGATGGCGAAACGCTGTTGCAGCGATTGAATCGCCAGACGCGTTTGGATGCGCAGACCTGCGTGGCGATGGCGCTGGACATTGCTGACGCCTTGAATTTCGGCTGGCAGCGGCAGAAGTTCACGCATGGCGACATCAAGCCTGAGAATATCATGATCAACTCGCACGAGCAGGCCAAGCTGGCGGATTTTGGTCTGGCGAAAGTGGAGGGTCATGATTATGATGGTACGGACATCATGTTGACGCCACTGTACGCCCCGCCGGAGTTGATTCGGGGCGAGCGCGGTCACAAGGACTGTCGCAGCGATATCTACGCATTCGGGGCGACTTTGTACCACGCGCTGGCGGGCACGCCGCCCTATCCGGGGGATAATGCGCAAGTGGTGCTGCAGCGGCATTTGAAGGAGCCTTTGGAGCCATTGCGCCAGCGTTATGCCAAGGCGCCGCAGTGGTTTTCCGACCTGATAGGGCGGATGTTGGAGAAGGACCCGGCGAAGCGCCCCCAGAGTTGGGGCGAGGTGATTGAGGGTCTGAAGAAGGTGCAGAGCGGCCTGTTGCTGCTCAAGACCGATGATGGCGCCGCTGACGGGCCGGTGTTGAAAAAGGCCAAGGTAATGCGTGCCGTCGACGGCAAAGGGGGCGCTCTGCCGCGCATCGTGACGCCGCAGGAGCGCAAGGCCGCCAAGCGCACCAGTCAGGGCGTAGTGACCATGTTTATCTTGGCGCTGGCTTTGAGCATCGGTACGGTATTTCTCAAACGCCACGTCGAGCAACGACAAACGGGTGGCGTTCCGGGCGTATCAGGCGCGGCGGGGGCAGTATCGGACGCCGTCCCGCCGAAACAGGCTCTGGTGCCAGTGAAGCTGGGCGGCAGCGTGGCGGCAGCACAGCCGGAAAGGGGCGTGACGAGGGGAGCAGATGCGCAACCGGGCGCAGCGGGAACGACAGCGGTTGCGCCAACGCCAGGCGTGGCTGATACCGGTGTGGATCCTGGGCCGGCACCCGGCGCTGAAGCTGGCGTTGAGCCTGGTGTGACGACCGGAGCTGGCGCTGACGTGGTACCGGGAACGGCCACGCCTGATGCTCCCGGGGCAGTGGCGGCAGCGCCGGCGGCAAGCGTCTTTACGCTGCGGGTACCGGAGGTGTCGATTTCCATAGAAATGACCGAAAGCCAGCGACAGGCTGAGGCGATGATTGACGCGGCCTGGTGTCTGAACTCCATGCGTTATGATTTTACATCGGCGACGCCGGTTGAGCCGTTGCTGAAGACGGTCAACGAATGGCTGAGCAGCCACTCGCAGCCCAATGATGTCACGCCCCTCATGCTGTATTTGCGTGACGTGGCCCTGCCCGAATTAGCGGAGGGCAAAGCCCAGCTGGTGACTAATAAGGCGAAAGTGCTTGGTCGCACGCTCACCGGTAAGCGCGAACGCCAGTTCATGCTGCAGGACATCACCTATGAGAAGATCGAAGTGCAGGAATTGCTGCCCAACGGTCATATTGTGCGGGCTTTGAGCTGGCAGGAGTTTTTTGCCGAAGGACTGGTTGATGAGCTGTTCAAAGAGGCCTTCTATGCTCGCGAAAGCGATCCGCAGCAGTGGCGGCCCTATTTGGCGTATTTGGCCTTCACCAACCAGCCGCGGGCATTGATGGCGCTGGTTCCTGCCAACCCTCGGAACGAAGAAGAGCGACATTGGAAAATGCTGCTGTTCTTGTTTGAGATGGCCAGCGGACGGAAAATCGACGTCATCAAAGGCTGGCAGGATTTGCGCCAGTCCTGCCGTCTGGGTTTGAACATCAAAGCGTACTCTTTGGCCAGTGATTTGCGTCGCACCCGCAATAGTGTCTCAACGGTGTTTGCGGATGTTCTTGATGCGCTGATCTTGCGTTGTGGCGAGGCGGTGCCGGAAGTGCAGGCTGCCGCCCTGGTGCAGAAAGCGCAACAGCAGCTGCGGCTAGAACCTGCTGTGGCGCTGAATTTTCTTTTACTGGCCAAGGCACGCTGTGGCGCGGGCAATTTCCCTGAAAAGAGCAAGTTGGAAGACATGCAGAACGAAGCCTTGATGGCTCTAGCCTCAGCAATGGACAGCAATGAGCTAGATGAGTGGGATGCGGTTCCTTTTGTGCTGGGTGGGCGCTCAAAGCCGGTGCCGCACCGTAGATATGCCGCCAATCTGTTGATGACGCAAAGCGAGGGGCCCAAGTCCATGCTGCGTGTCGTTTTGCCGGGGCTGCGGACGGTGAGTCTGCTGGAGATGGGCGATTGGGTGCAAGCGAGCAAGTTGATTGAGGACAAGCAGGTGATGGCGTTGCTGGAGCGTCCAGCCATGTTCAGCTACCCAGTTCTTTTTGGTCGAGCCTTGTTGGCCATGCGATATGGCCTTGATCCAGTGGCAACCGACAATGCGGCGGTGGCCCTGACGCAGTTGCCGCTTGGTTTCGAATCGCTGGCTTCGATGTACACGTATGCGCCGAAATACGCCCTGTTGAGTCGTCGCGCCGACCGCGAATTTCTCTATCGTTTTCGGACTTTGCGACCGGGATTGGATCTTCGGGGGGCGCCGGTGACTCGGCGGCGTTTGCAGTATCTGGACCTCTGCTTATGCCTGGAAAGCTCTCGGCGCAAAGATGCGATGGACGCCCTCTACGCCATTGCCGAGGGTGACGCTGGGGCTGCTGCCGGCTTTAACAGCGAAATTCTGCGAGCAGATGCTCATCGCATGCACGAGATGATCCGTTTGGGGACTGGTGCCTTTTATCCTCCTATGGCCGACACCGCCTTGCCGCACTATCAGTTACGCTTGGCGCTGGCCTGCGTCGGTGAGCGGACCTTAACGGGTGAGAGTGACGAAACCTTCATGCAGGTCGTCGAGTCTGAAGGGATGCGCTGGTCGTTGACCGGTGGCGATACGATCTATGATTGGTTGCTGCGGCGTTGCGCGGCGGATATTGAGTCCGGTGATCTAGCGGCAGCAGTAGGGCGAGTGCGCTGGGCTTTGAGTCTGCCTCACAGTTGTTTGTTTTCCTACTATGGCCGTTTGCACTTGTTGCTGGCGGGCCTGCATAATCTGGCCGGTCAGAGTTGCGGGTATTTGAATGCCCACATGACCTTGCAGGCTGCGACGGTGGCATCCGAGACGGAAAAGCGTCTTATTCAGTCGGTGTACGAGCGTGATGGCGGTCGTGGTCTGCTGGTCCAGTTGGGCTATGGCCATTACGGGCATTTTGGTGTGCCTTGGCTTGAATTGAGCCATCGCCTGGGGCGCGGTGAGAAGATCGATGAACTTGAGCAGCGTTTCAGCAGATTGCCGCTGCCGATGGCCGAGCGGAGGCTGGTAGCCAGCTTGAGCGTGTTCCAACGTGAAAAACAGGCACTGCTTGCCGCCGAGAAATAAGCCACCACAGCCCGGCATCATGCCGGCTGGAGGTGATAACAGTAAGGGAAGATGATCATGTTGTGCGATCGCTGCCATAAACGAGAGGCCTGTGTGCACATTCAGGAAGTGCGGACTGATGGCAAACGGTCCCTCAATCTCTGCGCCGCTTGTGCACTGGAGCAATACAGTGATAAAGACCGCAAGCTGCAGGATTTTCTCGGGGTGCTGACGGCTATTTCCCGGCAACTCGGGGCTGTCGACCCCGAGCCCGGGGTAGCCCAGCCGGAGCTGAGCTGCACGAAGTGCGGTAAGGGCCTGTCGGAACTCAAAAAGAGCTGGGTGCTTGGCTGTGACCATTGTGTGACGGCCTTCCGGGAGCAGTTGCGGGAGCAGATTGCCAAGCTGCAGCATTTATCCCTGAGTTGCGGGGAAAGCGGGGTGCCGGGCAATGCTGACGGTGACGGCAGCCGGCCAGAGCCGTCGTCGTCGCCATCAGCGGCGCTGTCATGCTTGCGCCGAGATCTGCAAGTGGCTGTGCAGCGCGAGAACTACGAGGAAGCGGCCCGCCTGCGCGATTGCATTGAGACACTGCTGCAGCATGCCAGCGACAAGGGGTCTGGCAGCTGATGGGCACAAGCATCTTTCGCGAATGGGCAGACCGGCAGCCATGGTGGCTGCCGGAGACAGCTGAGCACCCCCGCGTCATCTTGGCTAGCAAGGCCACCTTGGCCCGCAATTTGCGCGGACTGCGTTTTCCCCCTTTTGGCGGTGACGCCGCCACAGCGGAGCGTGCCTGTTATCTGGTCAAGGATCTATTGTCGCAGTCGGCAGTCCTGCATGACACTCTGGAGCTGGAACCGCGGGCGATGCCGCTGGAGCAGCGTCTTTTTCTGGTCGAGCGGGGACTTCTGCGGCATGAGTTTGTGCATGGTGCCAGCGATAGCCTGGCCTTTGTGGCGCTGGACGAGCGCCGCAGTTATGTGATCAACGACACCGACCATCTCCGGGCCAGTATCATGGCTGATGGTTTGGCGGTGCTGCCCTTGCAGGAGCAGGTCGCGGCGCTGGCAGCGCGGCTGGCCTTGCACGCTGATTTCAGCATGGACAAGGAGTTCGGGTACGTCACGGCCCAGGCCAGCGAGTTGGGCACCGGCGTGGTGTTCAGCGTCTTGATGCATCTGCCGGCGATGAAAATGCGTGGGTATCTGCCGGCGGCGGTGCAGGCTGCCGAGATGATGGGCATCAAACTCATGCCGGTTTTTGAAAAGCAGGATGAACAAGTCGCGGCGCTGTACCAGCTGCGGAACCTTCGTACCATGGGGTGGTCGGAGAGGCTGGCCGCAGAACGCGTGCAGCAGTTTGCCACGCGTTTGTGCTGGCATGAAGACAACGCGCGCGACACGTTGCTCAGCGGTGGCAGCCTGAAGCTCTGTGATAGCGTTGGTCGCGCGCGTGGTGTCCTCAAGGGCGCTTTTATGCTTAGTGCGCCGGAGGCTCGCGAATTGCTTTCGCGCCTGTGGCTTGGTGCCGAAGGCGGGCTGCTCAAGCAGTTTAGTACTGCCGATCGAATCTGCCGGGCGCTGGCCCTATCAGGGGACAGCAGCTTGGGGTATTTGCTTGGGCCGGACGCGTCGGCAACCGATAAGGCCATGCTCCGCGCCCGCTGGCTGAAGAAGCTTCTCGACTGGGAATGATGTCAGACAAGTGCTCGTTGGGTAGTTATAGTAATAGCTTGGAAACACGCCGGCGCCCGAAGCGCGGCAATAGCAGAGACTCGTTGACAGGGCCCAGCGGCTGGTCAGCGTGGTTTGGTGTTTTGGCAGATGACTGGAGCAAGCGCCGGAATGCATTTCGGCGATACAGACTGGATAGGTGACGACAATGGCAGATCAGAATGATTTAACCAAGCGGTTTACGCCGCGGGCCCTGCAGGTGCTGGGTCTGGCCGAGAAGGAGGCCCGGCGTTTGGGGCACAACTATCTCGGCACCGAGCACATCCTGCTGGGCATTATCCAGTTAGGGCAAGGCGCTGGCATCTCGACCTTGCTGGCTAAGGGATTGACCCTTGATAGCGTGCGCAAGGAAGTGTCCCTGCTCAGCAATAATCCCGCCAGCGACACTCAGGCGTTGGACCAGGACATGCCCTACACGGCTGGCGTCAAACGGGTCTTTGAACTGGCTCTGCACGAGGCCAAGGCCTTGAATTACCACTATGTAGGCATTGAGCACTTGCTGCTCGGGCTGCTTAGCGACGACCAAGGTGTCGCCGCAAAAGTACTTCGCTCGCTGGATATCGATGCCGATGGCCTGCGGCGGGACATTCTTAAGGAACTCGACCCCAATTATCTCCCCGCCAGCGCGCAGGCCGATGGCGGCGAAGAGGGGGGCGATATCCCGGGAACGCCGCCGCTGGATCGTGCCGAGGCCGAGACGCCGGTGGAAAAGATGGCCGCCTTGAAGGCTTTTGGCCGCAACCTGACCGACATGGCTGCCGCCGGCGGGCTGGATCCGGTTATCGGGCGGACGAAGGAGATTGAGCGGGTCATTCAGATCTTGTGTCGGCGCACGAAGAACAACCCGGTGTTGATCGGTGAGGCTGGCGTGGGCAAGACGGCGATTGTCGAGGGCCTGGCGCAGGCTATCAGTACAGGCGAAGTGCCGGATCTGTTGCGCAACCGCATGGTTATCGCCTTAGACCTCACGCTGCTGGTCGCCGGCACCAAATACCGTGGTCAGTTCGAGGAGCGCCTCAAGGCAGTGATGGAAGAAGTGCGGCGTTCCGGCCGGGTAATTCTCTTTCTGGACGAGCTGCACACCATTGTCGGCGCTGGCGGCGCCGAGGGCGCAATGGACGCCTCAAATATCCTTAAGCCGGCGCTGTCGCGTGGGGAGATTCAGTGCATTGGCGCGACGACGATGAACGAGTACCGCAAGAGCATAGAGAAAGATTCGGCGCTGGAACGGCGCTTCCAGTCCGTAATTGTCCAGCCACCGACGGTTGACGAGACTGAGCAGATTTTGCAGGGCCTGGCGCCGCGTTACGAAGCGCATCACCACGTCAGCTATAGTCCTGAGGCCCTGCACAGCGCGGTAATGCTTGCAGAACGCTATATTCCAGCGCGATATCAGCCGGACAAAGCGATAGACGTCATTGACGAAGCCGGCTCGCGTCTGCGTTTGCGCACCATGGTGCGGCCGCCGGATTTGAGCGCGTTGGAAGCAGAGAGCAAGACCTTGACGGACGCGAAGATCGCGGCGGTGGAGTCGCAGCAGTTCGAAACGGCCGCGAAGTTGCGCGACCAGGAACGGACCCTGAATCGGCGCCTTGAGGAGCTCAAGGCGGACTGGGAGAAGGAACGCGACAAGCACGTCGTAGTGGTGACTCCCGAGGACATGCGCGTCGTGGTGTCCAGCATGACGGGCGTGCCCCTGACGCGCATGGCTGAAGAGGAATCTGCCAAGTTGCTGAAGATGGAAGAGACGTTGGGTGGGATCGTCGTCGGTCAGAATGAAGCGGTGCGGCGGATCAGCCTGGCTCTGCGTCGTTCGCGGGCAGAGCTGAAGGATCCGCGGCGGCCGATTGGTTCTTTTATTTTTCTGGGCCCGACGGGCGTGGGCAAGACCTTTCTGGCCAAGGCATTGGCGGAGTTCATGTTCGGTGATGCGGAGGCGCTGATCCGCATGGACATGTCGGAGTACATGGAGAAATTCAACGTCAGCCGGATGGTCGGTTCCCCCCCGGGCTATGTCGGTT
>JAQWBY010000198.1 GCA_028706165.1 Lentisphaeria bacterium
AAGCCCTTGCGGTCAAAAAAGTAATGCCCGCATTGCAGGCGATAGCACTCGAGGGTGACATCGTGGCTGTTGCCGTCATCGTCGTGATTGCCGATGCAGTGGTAGGTCGGTAGCGAATAGTCGTTGTACCAGTTGACGTAGTCGCTGAACTCCTTGGGCTTGTGGGTGAAATCGCCCGCATGAATGACGAAATCGACCTTCTCGCGGGTGGCGCGGTCGAGGATCTGCTCAAGCCATTCGCGGCTGTCGTGGGGAAAGACACGCGGGTAGTAATGGATGTCCGCAAACGCGCTGAAGCGCACTTCGCTGGCGGCGGCCTTCCCGCCGGCGCCCCGGTCGCTGGCGGCGGCAGTGGTGCTGACGACGTCGTCCTTGGCCAACGCCCGTCCGGGCAGCACGCTGAGACTCGCGCCAAGCAGCGCGCCGGTGCTGAGAAAATCACGTCGCGTCATGAGAAGGTCCTTTGGGGATGGTGAGAGGGAGCGTTACCGATATGGATGGGGTTGGTGGTAGAAAAGAAAATACTATACGTGCATCGTTCAGGGGGTGACGATGAGGAGGTTTTCGGGGGCGGTGGCGACCAGCGGTGGCAGTGGCGCGCCGAGGCGGAAGCTGTAGTCTTCGAGGGCGGAGGGGAAGGCCAGGCTCCAGATTTCATCTTTGGCGGCGTCTTCGCGGTGGTGTTTGAGGATGAAGGCGCTGGTGGCGTCGGCGATGGCGTGGACGGTCTTGCCGGCCGGGTCAATGAGCGCGGCGCTGACCGGCTCGTTGGGATCGGGGGCGATCTTGATGGTGATATCCTTGACGCCGGCGGGGACCATGAAGAAGAAGCTGTGGTCGGCGCTGCGGAAGATGCCGACGGGGCTGTCGGTGCAGATTGCCTGGCCCGGCGCGGCGTAGTCGATGCTGATGGTGTTGGTGCCGGTATCGAAGTCGAAAGACCAGACGTCGTTGGCGGCGGCTTCGGCGACGTAAGTGAATGGCGACGTGGTGATGACGACGTCGTCAATGACGGTGTCATTGCTGTCGCGTACTGCCAGTTTGATGTTCAGTGGCGCATTATTGACCTGGCTGGCGGTGAAGACCAGTGGCAGGTCGCGGCCGCCCTCGATGTACTGCAGGAATTTGATGCGGTGGCGGAATCGGCAGTGGGGTAGGGCATTGCGCGCGTCGTTGCCAATGGGTCGCAGCTTTTTGAGCTCCAGGGGCGCGACGCTGAACTGCTTCAGGTCCTCATCGGGTTTGTTGGCGGCGACGAAGGCCGCGAGGTCGAAGGGCTGTCCGGCGATGTTGATCGTGCCCTGGAGGTCCTTGATGCCGCTGCCGGTGCCGCTTTGGAATGACAGTGGCGGCTGCTCTCCGGGCAGGATGCTCAGATTGGCGAAGCGGATGCCGCTGACGTCGGTGAGGCTGCGGCTGCTGATGGTCAACCCGCGCGAGTTGCTGCTGCGGCAGTCCAGGACACAGTCGGCGATGCTGAAGTCCAGTCCACCTTCCTGCTGGTTGGCGATGACCATCTCGGCGTGGCGGGCGCCGCTGAGATGGCAGTTTTCGAGGCGCAGACTGCCCTTGACGGGCGAGACATCGGCGGCGCCGATGCTGAAATTTCGCGAGTTGCCGGCCATGCGGCAGTTCTTGAAGAGCACCGAGATGGGCCGCGATTCGGCCGTCAGCTTGTTCAGGTAGAGCGTCATGCCGGCTCCGGCATTGTCATTGAATTCGCAGTTTTCGACGACGCAGTCATCGAGCCATTCGCGGGCGTGGTTGGGTTCGAAGTCGATGCCGGCGGCGGGGGCGGTACCTTTGGTGCCATTGAAGCTGCTGTTGCTGATGCGCAGCTTTTCCGCGCTGATGACGCTGATGCCCTGTCGGTGTTGGTCCCGGGCGGTAATGGCGTTAATGAGGACATTTTTGCATCCTGGCATGTCGCGGGTGGAGCCGATGTAGATGCCGTCGCCGCCGCTGCTTTCCAGCGTCAGTTGTTCGATGCGGACATTTTCGCAGCCGCGGATATTGATGAGATGCCGCCATTCAGAGCGCTTGTAGACGGCGTCGTCCTGATAGTCTTGCTTGTTCATGACGAGACGCGCCAAGCCCTCGCCGCGCAGGGTGATGTCCCGGCAATTCTGGGCTGCAAAGAGGGCGTCGTTGAGCGCGTGGAAGGCGCCCGGGAGAGCGCGGACGACCACGCCGTCGGCGAAGACTAGCTCCAAGTCGGAACGCAGGGCGATGGGACTGACGATCCAGTCGTGGCCGGTGTTGTCCACGACCACCGTCTTGGCGCCGCTGGCGATGGCCTGCTGCAGGCACGCGGTGGCATTATCGGCGTTGAAACCGAAGGTCGACGCGATGACTTTTTCGGCGGCCCGGGCGCCAGTCGCCATCATGACTGCCATACTCACTAGAAGCAAGGATTTCATGCTGTAAAACTCCGTGTTGTGGTCCGTTCCTGTTTGCGTATGTGCCGGAAAATCAGCCGTCGAGCTGAATGTACACTCGCCGCGATTGGCTGCAACCGTCGGTGCGGTCGCACTTCGGGCAGGGGGGGGGTAGTGGCACGACGGCAGCGCCGTTATTTTTTGCAGAGGAGGACGACGTTCCAGCAGTAGCGTCGCATGAAGGGCAGGCAGCGCAGAAAAATGCGGTCGGCCTTTTCGAGGAAGAGGTAGAGGCCGGCAAAGCGCGGAAAGTCGTAGACGATTTTCTTCCAGTAGCGTTCGTCATTGGGATGGACATGATCGACGAAGTAGAATTTGAGGAAGACGGCGAGGGTGAAGAACCAGGTCATTTGCGTCTGAATGGAGCTGAAGTAGCGCGACAGCGTCTTGATTTGGGCCATGGTGAGGGGGTGTTCGTCGGCGGTACGGACTTTGTCAGCCATGCGGCGGTAGACATTGATGACTGGATTGTGCGCCAGGGGTTCCCAGGCGACAAAGATGCCGCCGGTCTTCAGCACTCGCCGGACCTCGGCGAGCGTTGCGTCGATATCGACATGGTGGAGGAGATTGGCGCAGTAGACGACATCGAAGGACGCGTCGGGGAAGCTTAGCGCGTGCGACAGGCATTTGCTGGTTGCGATAGTCACGCCATTGTTGCGGGCCAGCTCGTCGGCGACTTTGAGCATCTCGCCAGAGATATCTGTCGCCGTCACGTCGCCGCCGCGTTTGGCTAGAAAAACCGACGCCTCGCCGGCGCCGCAGCCGAGCTCGAGGATTTTTTTGCCGTGGACATCGCCGAGCCAGTCAGCGATGAGTTTGTTTTCAACGCAGGACGGGCAGGTGAAGAAGGTATCCACGTCAATGTCATCACTGTGGATGGTCTTGGCCCAGTCATCGTGAAACTGTTCTTCCTGGCTGAAGACATCGGACTGTGCGGGCTTGCTCATGGCATTGCTTTTCTGTTCGTGGTGATGATTGGGTGCGAAGCGAGGTAAAGACCATTGTGGTTGTGGTAGGTCGGCTTGACCTGAAAATAGCTCACGGCGCTGGTGGCAACGACGTCGTCGCCGACATAGACCAGATAGGCGCAGGGGGAAAGAAGAATCGTCGGGAGCCGCACGGCCATAAGGCCCGCTCGCCCGGGCGGGTGGTGGCCGCGCCGGGCGAGTGGGGTGTTGTTTGCGGGCTGTGCAGCGCTGGCTGATTACAGTTCGATCATGCGCATGAATTTGGATGACATTTTTTCGACGCCGTGTTTTTGGACGGCGACGCCATTTTCCCAGCGGAGGCCGAAGTCGTCGGCAGAGAAGAAGGTATCGACCTGGAAGGTCATATTTTCGGCGAGATTGAAGGTGGAGGTTGATTCCATCCACGGCGGTTCGACTTCCATCATGCCGATGGCGTGGCAGGGCCCGTAGAGCATGTACTGGCCGAAGCCCTGTGCTTTGACCCAGTCTTCGTAGTCTTTGACCACGGCGGCGGCGGCTTTGCCGGCCTGCATGAGTTCGATGGTCTTAAGGTGCGCCTGGAGGCCGAATTCGGCCAGGCGTTTTTGCGGTGCCGGTAGTTTGCCGATGGACAGGGGCAGGCCGACGCTGGAGGAGTAGCCGGCGACGCGGGCGCCGATGTTGAGCTGGATGATCTCGTTGGCCTGGATGGTCTTGTGCGTCGGCCGGCAGATGGCGTTGTTGGTGCGCGGGCCGCTGAAGCAGTAGAGCGCGTGGCCTTCGTACTCGCCGCCGTGCTGGTAGATTTCGCGCTGGGCGATGCCGATGACCTGGAATTCGGTCATGCCGGGCTTGAGCTCGTTGAGAATGGCGTCGATGGCGATTTCGCTGATGGCGAAGGCGCGGCGCATGCAGGCCAGTTCGTTGTCGCTTTTGATGTAGCGCAGCGGCAGGAAGAGGTGGTCGGCTTTGATCAGTTCCACGCCGGGGAGATCGCGTTTGAGTGCGTCGAGCACTGGCAGCGGCGTGATGCTGTAACTGACGATGCCCAGCTTGTGCAAGGGCCCGCAGCCCGACAGGGCGACCACGTCGGGATAGTGGGCGACGGCGATGCCCGGGTAGTTCGGTTCGGCGGACTCGCGGTATTCGAGCATCAGGCAGATGTCGGGAATGACACTGCGGCCGCGCGCGTACTTTTCGCTTTCGGGGCCGATGATCAGCACGGGCTTGCCTTTGGCGGGCACGAAAACCGCGGCGGCTTCGAAGGTCGGCCAGTATTCGGAGAGATAGCGCACGTTGGCGAAGTCGGCTTCATTGCCGTGTACCAGCGCGGCGTCGAGGCCGGCGGCCTGGAGATTGGCCTGGAATTTAGCGATGCGCTCGGTGTACTCGTTTTTCGGGATGGCGTACATGTTGAATCTCCTATGCAGTGATGTCTTTTGCCTGGTGGAATACCGCGCCGGCCGCTTTGAGGCGCGCCAGGAGCAGGTCGAATTGTTCAGCGGCGTAAGGGCCGCAGTTTTCGATGAGGAATGGGTCGGGGAAGACGGAGCCTTCGCCGTAGTGGATCAGCCCCTGGCGCATGGGCCAGAATTCCCAGGGATGGAAGTAGAAGCAGAGGAAGGGCTCGACTTTCCTGCGGGTGCAGAAATCCACATAACTGTCGATGTGCCGCATGAGTTCGTCGGCGCCGGCGGTGCGGAAGAGCGGCCACTGATCGCGGTCGCGGCCGAACTCGTCCTTGGATTCCATGGCCATATCGGCAAAATTGGGCAGTTCGACCAGGCGTAGCGAGCCTTCCTTGGTCCAGTCGTCGGCGGCGGGGTGGTATGGCGTCAGCCGTTCCCTATAGAAGTACATGGGGTAGCTGGCGTCTGTGCGGTAACCGAGGGCTTCGAGAGCGTTGACCACGGCCGTCGAGCCGAAGAGGCGCGGGCAGCGGAAGGACAGGGGGCGGACGCCGGCGACGTCCTCAACCCATTCCGTGGCCAGCTTGAGGCGCAGGGGCACTTCTTCGGGCAGGATGGGCATCATGCCGGGAATATCGAAGAGCGCATCGCCGATGGTTTCGTGGAAGAGCGTGTGGCAGCCGATTTCGTGGCCGGCGGCCTTGACGGCCTGGACCGTGCCGGGATTCTTGCGGGCGGCGTCGCCGGTGAAGTAGAAGGTGCCAGTAATTTGGTGTTTGCGGAAGAGATCAAGGACAATGGGGGTGCCATTGACCAGACCCTCGTACCAGGGTGTCCAGCTGCCGATGTCCGTCTCGGTGTCGATGCCGATGACGACCTTGATGTTGCTCATGCCTGCAGTCCTCCGATGATAGTGGCTGGAATGCCGAAGCATTCGTCTAGGCAGCGTCCAAGTCGGTCGGGCGCGCCTTTGAAGATCAGCGTTTCGGCACAGAGTGTACTATGCGTGCCGCGTTCTGCCACGTCACAGTGTAACGGCGCGATGGTTTCCAGTTCGAAGAAGTCCAGCTCGCCGCCATTGAAGATGCTGTAGGAATCAGCGGCAGAGAAGGGGCCGCGTGGCTGGTCATTATCAGCGATATTAAAATAGAGACCATTGTCGGTGATTTTACTGATGCGGCGGATGATCAGCAGGTCGCGGTGCGGGTCGTAGGCGCCGATAAGTTTGGGCTGGCTGTGGTGGGCAATGCCGATCTGGAAACGGTCCTTGCCGCCGAGGGCGAGGCGGAATAGCTGGCCCTTGCAGCGCAAGCGGTCGCCGGGGTGGCCGTAGTAGTCGCAGTTGATGGCCGCCGCCGCGTCATCGTCGGTCATACCGAAAGCGATGACGCCTTCGCCGCCGGGGAATTGCTCCAGCGACCAGGCGCAGAAGAGCATGTCGTCAGTCAGCGGCGGGTTCAGCGGGCGCAATTCGTCCACGCAGCGGTAGGCGACGCTGCTGATGCCGTACGGGCTGCTCATGTCCTGGCTGGGGAGAACGTTCACGCTGCGGTGATAGTTGAAAAGCTGCGTCACACCACGGCGGTTCTGCAGACTGACGACCTTGCTGCCGGCAAGGCGCTCGGACGACGACTCCTCAGCGATGGTCGGCTGGCTGTTGATTGCTGGCTGGACGTACCAGAGGCCGTTGCCCGGCGGGTAATTGAATGCGTAGGGGCCGCCTTCGGGGCCGGGCCACAATGAATTGCCACCGATGTTGTTGAATGAGTCCGGTGCCGGCGCCGCTGCCAGCGCGGCGTCATAGCGGTGGACAATCTCGCCGCCAAGCTCGCAGAAAATACGTCCCTGGAGCGCGTGTGCCAAGGCCACGGCGCCGTCACCAGCCGGTAACGACGCCCAAGTCGGATCAATCGTTGATGACGTTGTTGTTCTCATACCCGTTGGCCTTTCCCTTGTCGTTGTCTCAGTATAACGCTCATGTATAGCAAGGCAATGCAAATCACGCGCAATATTTGGCGCACGCGTGATGCCTCTGTCATTGGTGCCGGTCGTTACTGTGGTGATACTGGCCTTGCTTGGAGCCTTGTGTATTCAGTGCCAACTGTTTTTGCCTGCTTTTGTGGTTTTATTGAAAACGATTCAGACTTTACCGAGATATTTTCAATGTTTTCCGCTGAACTTGTCTTGCCAATATCGTTGTCACGAATAGCTTTGAGGCGGTAGCAAAAAAACGCGCGATCGCGTCGACTACATGGCTATTTATGGACTGGCAGGTATTACGCGAGCGTTGGCATGAAGGCTCGTAGGTTCACTACAACCCTAAGGATGCAAGAATGAAACTCAAAGACAAAATCGCCATCGTTACTGGCGGTGGCGGCGCGATAGGCGGGGCAATTTGCCTGCGTCTCGCGCAGGAAGGCGCGGTCGTCGCCGTGACGGACCGCACGCTGGAACAGGCCGAGAAGACCGTGCAGGTCATTACCAAGGCGGGAGGTCGTGCGGCCGCGTTTGTGGCCGACGTGCTTGATATGGTGTCGGTACAGGCGATGACCGCCGCGGTGGAAGAGCGTTTTGGCCGGATCGACATCTTGGTCAACAACGCCGGCGGGAGCGCCGCATTGCGCA
>JAQWBY010000199.1 GCA_028706165.1 Lentisphaeria bacterium
CTTCGAACATGCTGTGGGTTTTCGGCCAGCGCGCGGCGTAGAGGTGATAGCCGCGGCCCGGCTCGGCTAGAGCCGAGCCGCACCAGACCCAATAGCCGTCCTGACGAAAGCCGCTGTTGACAGGCGTCGGGCGAAATCGCGATGAAAATGAACTCATGAGCGGGGGCTCCGATGGGGGAAGAATGCGGCTTACGTGCGCAAAGCACAGTGGACAAAGTGGACAAAGTGGACACAGTGGACAAAGTGGACAGGTTTGTGCGGTCTGAGTGTCTGTCTTTTCCCCTGGTCAGAGTTCGGTCGTGGTGTAGCTGCGGGGATTACTTCACCTCGTCGCGGGCGGGAATGGACTGACTGGCACCGGGGCGGCTGACGGTGATGGCGGCGGCCTTGCAGGCGAAGGCCATGGCTTCGGCCGGGGGGGTGCCCCGGCTGATTTCGTGGAGGAAATAACCCACGAACGTATCGCCGGCGGCGGTGGTGTCGATGACGCGGGTGGCGTAGGCGGGCTGGCGAAGCAGGCCGGTCGCCGCCGACCAGAAGAGCGCGCCGTCTTCGCCGAGGGTGACGCAGATCATGCTGTCGGAGAAGAGTTCGCCGAGTTCGCGGATGATGTCTTCCATATCGACCGTGGCTGAGCGTGCTGCCAGCTCGGCTGCTTCGATTTCATTGACGATGAAGAGATCGACGCAATCCAGCGGGTAATCGCGCACGCTATCGGCCATGGGTGCGGGATTGAAGCAGATGTTCATGCCGGCGGCTTTGCCGGCCTTCATCAGTTCGGGGGTGAGATTGATTTCATTTTGCAGGGTCAGCCAGTCGCCGGGGTGGGTATCAGCGAGGACCACGCCGATGTGGCTGGTGGGTATTTCCTGGTTGGCGCCGCCATAGATGACGATGCTGTTCTGGCCGTCATCATCGACTTGGATGATGGCATGGCCGCCGTGGCTGTGCGGTGAGATGATGACGTGGCGGACGTCGACGCCTTGCTTGGCCAGTGACTCTTTCAACCATTCGCTGTCCTGTCCGACCATGCCGGCATGCCAGACGTGGGCGCCGGCGCGGGCCAGGGCGACAGACTGGTTTGCGCCTTTGCCGCCGGGGTTGATCATCAGTGACTTAGCCGCGATGGTTTCGCCCGGGCGGGCAATGCTGGGGACCTGATAGACATTATCCACATTCAATGAGCCGAAGTTAATGATTTTCATGGCGGGGTCCTTCCCTCTGTGTGACTGTGAATATGCAGATGTCGGTCGCTGCTTTAGAACAGCACGGGCACGGGCAGGTCGATGTTATTGGCGATCATCCAGGTGGCGATGGCCAGGAGCAGGCCGCCGACGAAGACCGAGCCGATTTGACCGGCGACATTGGCCGCGATCGTGTGCGGCAGAATCACGTTGCCGGGGTCTTCGTCCTGGGCGATTTTTTGGACGACACGCGCGGACATCGGGAATGCCGAGATGCCGGCCGCGCCGACCATGGGATTGACTTTGTCCTTCAAGAAGATGTTGGCGACTTTGGCGAAGATGACGCCGCCGGCGGTGTCGAAGATGAAAGCGATCAGTCCCATAAGCATGATGAAGAGCGTGTCGCGGGTGAGGAAGCGGTCGGCCACCATGGTCGAGCCGATGGTGATGCCCAGAAGGAGCGTGACCAGATTGGCCAGTTCATTCTGTGCGGATTTGGACAGGCGTTCCAGCACGCCGCATTCGCGGATGAGGTTGCCGAACATCAGCATACCGACCAGCGCGGTGCAGATTGGTGCGACCAGGCTGGCGATGATGGTGACGATGATCGGGAAGAGAATGCGGGTGCGGCGGGATATCTCGGCGCCGCGGTAGGGCATGCGCATGGTCCGCTCGGCCTTGGTGGTGATCATGCGGATGACCGGCGGCTGGATCAGCGGCACCAGCGCCATATAGGAATAGGCTGCGACCGAGATGGGGCCCAGCAGCTGCGGCGCGAGACGCGCCGACACCACGATGGCCATCGGGCCGTCGGCGGCACCGATGTTGCCGATGGCCGTGGCCGCGCCGAGGTCGAAGCCCAGCATGCGCGCCGCGACCATGGTGATGACGATGCCGATCTGCGCGGCAAAGCCGTAGCAGAGCATGAACGGTCGGCTCAGTAGGGGCCCGAAGTCAATCATGGCGCCGACCGCGACAAAGATCAGCACCGGGAAGAGCTCGTTTTCGATGCCGTGCTTCATGAGGTAAGTCAGCACGCCGTGCTCGCCGACCGCCGATGAGCCGGGGATATTCGCCAGGATGGCGCCGAAGCCGATGGGCAGCAGCAGCATGGGTTCATACTGCTTCTTGATGGCCGCCCAGATTAGGGCCAGGCCAATGGCGAACATGGCAAGCTTGCCCCAGCTAAGGCCGATGAAACCTTCTAACAACTCTTCCATGACAGTGAATGCTCCGTTTCTTGCTTAATGGGTAATATGCTTGCTATGGTACTAGTTCAGAGTGGATTTGGTGGCAGTGCCGTTGTTTTTGCCGGTGACGGCTTTGGCGCCGTCGCTACTGGGCGCGTTGTCATCGTTGACAGCGTCGTCTTTGGTTTCTTCGCCGGGGGCGATTTCGACGAGTTTGAGCCACGCCGGGGCGTCATCGTTGGCGGGGTTGAGGGTATTGAGGCGGAAGTGGAGGCCGTGGGACTGGAAGTGGTCCTCACCCTTGGCGATGGCTTCCTGCATATGTGCCAGGAGGCTCTTGCCGCCTTCGCCGGCGATCATATCCCAGGCGAGTTGATTGGCGACGAAGATTTCGTGTTGGCCGGCGAAGAGGATGGCCGGTCGGGGCAAGACATTGACGAGGGTGAGGGCGGCTTGTTGCAGGGAGTGGAGTTGCTGGCGACTCTTGTCCAGCTCAACCTGTTGTTTGTCGATCAGATTATTGATGCGGTCGGTCAGGTCATTGAGCAGGGGGTCGTGCTGAATGGGCAGGTGGTGCGCCTGGGGTTCATCCTTGATGATGGACTCCAGGGTGAACGTCATTTTGCTGATGGGACGGATGAGGATGTTCTGCAGGCGGTGATGCCCTTTCATGGCAAAGACCATGCCGATGCTGACGCAGGTGATGACCAGCCAAACGGCGCGGGTGATGGTCTTGAGCATCGTCGCGTTAAGTTCCTTGAGCTGCTGTTCCTGGGCGTTGATGCCGTTGGTAAAGTCCATGTGCAGGGCGTTGCGGGCGGCAAGGACCGCTGTGAGGCGCTGCTGGCGCGGCGTGGGGTTTGGCGCCGTGCCGGGGTCGCGCAATTCGGCAAGGGCCCGGGCGTAGTTGTCGAGGTCCTTGTCAGTATGTTCGTCGCTGAGTAAACTGAGGTCTTGGCGGAACTGCTCGATGTCGTCCTGCAGGGCATCGCAGATGCCCATGGCGGCGGCGGAGTCGGTGGTACTGATGTTTGCCAGCTGTTGCTGACTGATGGCCAGGCGGGCCTGGGCCGCGACGAAGTGACCGAGGTCGCGGCGCAGGGGTTCGGCGCGTTTGACCAAGACATGTATTTGGGCGAAGTCGTATATGGCCACCAGACCCGTCAACAGCAACAGTATGGTGCTGAAGGACATGAAGGATTGGGGGCTGTTTTTCGTGGCCATGACGATGAAATATTGGGCTAAGGTGAAAGGGGAAATGCCGTGCCTGACGCGATTTCCTGCGGCACGGCACTTTTTGGGTGCACAAACGACTCAATATAATGGCGTGAACGGACTCCTGCCAGAGCGGGTAATCGGTCACCCATTGAGAATTGAGCTTCAGGCCGAACCAAACGTGCCTGTTTCCCTGGCCGCGAAGCGGCAGAAGCGCTGAAAGCGCGAAACATACCAGCCCAGGGCAAGCACGCTGAAAGCGTGCGCCGCCCTGGGTTACACGCCCTCTACGCTTGTGTTCCTCGGCCCCTTTTGCCCCAGTCGGCGAAGCTGACTGGGGCAAAAGGGGCAATGGAACTCCCTTGCTTACCTGGGATTGACATCGGCGGCATGTCTGGCCGCCATTCTCAATGGGTGACCCATTGCCAGAGCGGCGGGAAATTGCCTGCGAGTGCATATCCTTTGCGGCGGCGTGGGTTATATTAGGCATTTTTCTCAGCGTCTTTGCGTACCCAAAGCATTCAGTTAACAGGAGATGGCTTCATGGCCGAGCGGACAAAACAGTACGATCCTGCCGCGATCGAAGGTAAATGGCAGGACTATTGGAAACAGCACAAGACTTTCAAGGCGGTGGATTGCGACACGACCCGCGAGAAGCTTTATGTGCTTGACATGTTTCCCTATCCGTCCGGCGCCGGCTTGCATGTCGGCCATCCCGAGGGCTATACCGCGTCGGACATCTGGTGCCGTTACAAGCGCATGAAGGGCTACAACGTGCTGCACACCATGGGCTGGGACGCCTTTGGCCTGCCAGCCGAGCAGTACGCGGTCAAGACCGGGACACATCCGGCGGTGACCACGGCCAAGAACGTCGCGGTGTTCCGGCGGCAGCTGGAGGCCTTTGGCTTCAGTTTTGACTGGGACCGCGAGATCAACACGACCGACCCGGGCTATTACAAGTGGACGCAGTGGATTTTCAGCCAGCTGTACAAGCAGGGCCTGGCCTATCAGTCCGAGCAGCCGGTGAACTGGTGTCCGGAACTGGGTACCGTGCTGGCCAATGAAGAGGTCATCAACGGTCGTTCGGAGGTGGGCAATTATCCGGTGATCCGCAAGCCCGTGCGGCAGTGGGTCCTTAAAATCACCGAGTACGCCGAAAAGCTCCTGGCTGGCATTGACGGCCTGGACTGGCCCGAGGGCACCAAGGAAATGCAGCGTAACTGGATTGGCAAATCCACCGGTGCCGAAGTGGACTTCGCCGTTGCCGGCCGGGACGAGCGCATTCGTGTGTACACTACCCGGCCGGACACGCTGTTTGGCGCGACCTACATGGTGCTGGCGCCCGAGCATCCGCTGGTGGCCAAGTTGGTGAGTGCCGAGCGCAAGGCCGCCGTCATGGCCTACGTGGAGGCCAGCCGCAGCAAGTCCGACCTGGACCGCACGGAGTTGAACAAGGACAAGAGCGGCGAGTTCACTGGCGCCTATGCGATCAACCCGGTCAATGGCAAAGAGATACCTATTTGGATATCGGACTACGTGCTCATCAGCTACGGCACGGGCGCGATCATGGCCGTGCCGGCGCATGACACCCGCGACTTCGAGTTTGCGAGCAAATTTGGCCTGCCGATAGTGTGCATTCTCAAACCGACGGAGAAGGACTGCGCGGCGGCGGGTGTAGCGCTGGACGACGTCGTCGCGGGCCGTGCCTGCTGGACCGGCGACGGCACGCTCTTCCGGTCGGCGAACAGCGAGGTCGCGCTGGACGGCTTGGCGATGGACGATGCCAAGAAGCGCATCAGCGACTGGCTGGAGGGGAAGGGCATTGGCAAGGCGACGGTGAATTATCGTCTGCGCGACTGGCTGTTTTCGCGTCAGCGTTACTGGGGCGAGCCCTTTCCGCTGGCACACATGGCCGACGGCAGCGTCAAGCTGGTCGATGACAACCAGCTGCCCGTGCTGCTGCCGGAAATGGCTGACTACAAGCCCACGGCCGACGGCGAGCCACCGCTGGCACGCGCGACGGACTGGCTGAATTACCGCGATCCCGCTACCGGCCAGACCGGCAAGCGCGAGACCAACACCATGCCGCAGTGGGCCGGCTCCTGCTGGTACTACCTGCGCTATATCGACCCGCATAACGACCAAGCCGCGTGGGACCCCGAAAAAGAGAAGTACTGGATGCCGGTGGACCTCTACGTCGGCGGCGCTGAGCACGCCGTCCTGCATCTGCTCTACTCGCGCTTCTGGCACAAGGTGCTTTATGATCTCGGCTACGTGAGCCATCCGGAACCGTGGAAGCGGCTCATCCACCAGGGCATGATCCTCGGCATTTCCTACAAGGACGGCCGCGGCGCGCTGGTGCCCAATGACCTCGTCGACAATCGTGACGGCAAGTACTTCCACAAGGAAACCGGCGAAGAACTCACCATGTTGCCGGCGAAGATGTCCAAGTCGCTCAAAAATGTGGTCAATCCCGACGAGATCATCAAGCGCTACGGCGCTGACAGTTTCCGGCTCTACGAGATGTTCATGGGACCGCTGCGCGAGGTCAAGCCCTGGAATACCGAGGGCGTCGAAGGCGTGTACCGCTTCCTCTTCCGCTTCTGGAAGATGATCATTGACGCCGAACACGGCGGGCTCTGCGCCGAAATCAGCGACGAGCCGATGGACCGCGACAGCGAACGGCTGCTGCACCAGACGATCAAGAAGGTCAGCGAGGACATCGAAGAGCTGAGCTACAACACGGCCATCAGTCAGCTGATGATCGCGGTCAATGAGTTCGGGCGCGCGCCCAAGCGCAATCGCCGCGCCATGGAGACGATGGTGCTGCTGATCAGTCCGCTGGCGCCGCATATCGCTGAGGAGCTCTGGCAACGGCTGGGACATGATACGACGCTGGCCTACGAGCCGTGGCCACAGTGCGACGAGGCAAAGCTCAAGGTCGATAGCGTGGAAATCGTGGTGCAGATCAATGGCAAGCCGCGCGTGCGCATGGCCGTGCCCGCCGATGCGGATCGCGACGCGTTGTGCGAGTTGGCACTAGCCAACGCCGAGGTGCAGGCGCAAATCGCCGGCAAGGCGGTCGTGAAGACTATCGCGGTGCCCGGCCGGCTGGTCAATGTCGTGGTGAAATAAGCCGCGGCTCCCCGCTATATCCCCTTCCTTCGCGGAGGGGATTTTTTTTATCCACAGATTCTTTGTCTCACGAAGGCGCGAAGAAGACTTTTTTATCCACAGATTACACAGATTAACGCAGATTTTGGCGTCGTGTCTTGCCGCTGCGCGGCAATGCACGCCGCCGGGTGGAAGGCGCGAAGAAGACTTTTTTATCCACAGATTACGCAGATTAACGCAGATTTTGGCGTCGTGTCTTGCCGCTGCGCGGCAATGCACGCCGCCGGGTGGAAGGCGGGAAGGCTGTTGTCTCACGCGAAGGCGCGAAGGCGCGAAGAAGACTTTTTTATCCACAGATTACACAGATTAACGCAGATTTTGGCGTCGTGTCTTGCCGCTGCGCGGCAATGCACGCCGCCGGGGGGAAGGCGGGAAGAAGACTTTTTTATCCACAGATTACGCAGATTAACGCAGATTTTGGCGTCGTGTCTTGCCGCTGCGCGGCAATGCACGCCGCCGGGTGGAAGGCACGAAGGCGCGACGAAGATTTTTTTATCCACAGATTACACAGATTAACGCAGATTTTGGCGTCGTGTCTTGCCGCTGCGCGGCAATGCACGCCGCCGGGTGGAAGGCACGAAGGCGCGAAGAAGACTTTTTTATCCACAGATTACACAGATTAACGCAGATTTTGGCGTCGTGTCTTG
>JAQWBY010000009.1 GCA_028706165.1 Lentisphaeria bacterium
GACGTCGCCGTTGCAGTGTTTCTGGGTGAAGGCCACGTCAGTGATACGGGCGCGGTGGACGCCGACAAGGCTAATGTCCCGCCAGATGCCGCAGGTCACGGCCATCAGTCCCCAGTCCCAGCCAAAACTGCAGGGCATTTTCCGCAGCCAGCTCTTACCGCGATAACGCGGATCGTAGGAATTCCAGCACGGCAGCGACCGTTCCTTCTGCCGTTCGGTCATATAGGGCACCGGCGAGTAAAAGTGCACTTCGAGGCGGTTGACGCCGACGTGCAGGAAGTCCTTGATATCGACTTCCCAGGTGCGGAACATGTTATCGGCGTGCAGGACTTTCTGCCCATTGACCAGGATGTCCGCTAGCGTGTCCAGGCCCTCGCAGCGCAACAGGATGGACTGACAGCCGAAAAAGTCTTCTTCGATATTGAATTGCCGGCTGTAGAGCCAGTCGGTTTCGGCGATCCACTGCTGCTTCTGCTCGTTATCCCGCCAGTTCATATCTTCCAGTAGACCGGCGCGTAATAGATCCATATGAACAACGCCCGGCACTGTCGCCGAAATTACCTGCTCAGTACCGCAACGACGACATTCCCATTGACCATTCAATGTCAACTTATGCATGGCTAGGCCTTTCCTGTTTTCCGGCGGAATCTGAATCTTCTCGACTGAATAAATACGCTTCGGTGCTTACAATACCCGCCAGCTCCGCCGGCGCAAACACGCAGCGCCAGAAGCAAGACAAAAAAAAGACAGCGCCGGCACTTCCCGTAACAGGGAATGCCGACGCTGAAGAATAACACTGATCAGACCGATCAGACCGATCCGACCGATCAAGTCGACGATCCGTCCGATCCGTCCGATCCGTCCGATCCGTCCGCGATAAAAGACAGCCGATCAGACCGATCAGACCGATCAATCAGCCGGATCCGTCCGATCCGTCCGATCCGTCCGATCCGTCCGATCCGTCCGCGATGAAGCCTGGCGATCGGTCTGGTAAATGCCCGTCGCCTAGTGGTCGCAGGTGTTGGCGCCCAGTTCGAGCTTGTCGGCGAAGAACGCCGCGATCAGTTTTTCCGGCGCGCTCACGGGGGCGCCGGTGAGGACCTTGATGTTCTGCGCGGCAAAGAGATCCTGCGCGCGCCCGCCCATGCCGCCGGCGATAATCATGTTCACGCCTTTGGCACCCAGCCAGCGCGGCAACAGTCCCGGTTCGTGTGGCGGCGGTGTGACCAATTCGGTCTTGACGATCTTCTTGGCCTGCTCGTCGGCGTCGATAATTGCGAACTGTTCGCAGTGGCCGAAATGCATGCACAGCTCGTTGTTCGCCAGCGGAATTGCAATTTTGATCATGATGAGGTTCCTTTTGGGAGTGTTTCTGGTTTTGGTTTACTGGATCTTGTCCTGGATATGCTGCCATATCCGCCTGATAGCCTGTGCGGGCGCGCTTTCGGGATAGTCCATGATGGTCCTGCCCTGCCGCAGCGCCGTCGTAAACAGTGGGTCGAACGGAATGGTGCCGGCAATACCGATGTCATTGCGCAGACAAAATGCCGCGATCTCATCGCTCTTCTCGGGATTGATATCCGCCTTGTTGATTACAACGTGATAGTCGACCTCGAAGTTCCGGGCGAGTTCGGCGGTGCGTTTCATGTCATGAATGCCCGACACGCTGGGTTCGGTGACGATCAGCGCCACGTCCACGCCGGTCATGGCCGATATGACCGGGCAACCAATGCCGGGCGGACCGTCACACAGGAGCAACTGGCGTCCCTCGGCCTCGGCGACGGCCTTGGCGGCCTGGCGGACTGCCGACACCAGCTTGCCGGAATTTTCCGCCCCGGGAGCCAGTTTGGCATGCACCATGGTGCCGCAGAGCGTACTGGACACGTACCATTCGCCGCAATGCCGGTCACGCATGACAATGGCTTCTTCTGGGCACTGGTCGGCGCAGACGCCGCAGCCTTCGCAGGCACCCGCAATGAAACGTGGATGGGTGGTCAGGATGCTGATGGCACCATAGCGACACAGCGAATAGCAGCGGTAGCAGTCCACGCAGCGGTCATAGATGATTTCTGGCATGACGCCTGAATAAAAAGGCACGCTCTGCTGGATTTCGGGTTTGAGCAGCAAATGCAAGTCCGCCGCGTCTACGTCACAGTCGGCCAGTACGCATGGCGAAGCCAGGCTGGCCAACGCGGCCGTCAGGCTGGTCTTGCCAGCACCGCCCTTGCCACTGATAATCAACAACTCTTTCATAGTCGGCCCTCCGCCTGCAAAATAGCTGGAATCTGCGTGGTCAGCAGTGTTCGGAATGACTCACGCAAGTCCGGACAGACCGCCAGCAAACCACCGCCACGGGAATAACCCTCCGCGATATCGCGCCGATAGGGTATTTCGAGCAACACCGGCAGGCCCGCTTCATGGCAGTAGTCCCGAATCAGCGCGACGCCGTCGTCGGCGCGGTTGATGACCACGCCACAGGGCAGATCAATTTCGCGGAGGGTTGCCTCGGCCAGTTTGAGATCGTGCAGCCCAAATGGCGTCGGTTCGGTCACCAAAATGACGTAGTCGTTGTTGCGCACAGTCATGACCATGGAACAGGCCGTGCCCGGAGGCGCGTCCATAATCACCAGCCCTTCAGGCGGAATGTGCTCTTTCAGCTGCCGGATCAAGGGCGGGGCCATGGCGTGGCCGACGTCCATGACGCCGGAAATCAACTCGAAACCCCGCCCGTGACGGAATTCAAGCTTGCCGATACCGAAAGGCACTTCTCGCAGAACCTTGTGTGGACAGGCCAACACACAGCCGCCGCAGGAATGGCACATTTCCGGAAACACCAGTACGCGCTTGCCCAAACGCGCCAAAGCCTGAAAACGACAGGCGCGCACACAGCGCCCACAACCGTCACAGCCGTCGTTCGTGAACTCAGGGACGGTCACCTCGACGGGAAGCTGCCGCCAGGGCTCACCAGCCACGAACAGATGGCAATTGGGCTCTTCGACATCGCAGTCCAGTAGCGTACAGCCGTTGGCAAGCGCTTCAGCCAAAGCCAGCGACAGCGTCGTCTTGCCCGTACCGCCCTTGCCTGATGCCACCGCAATTTTCATACCCAGTGTCCTTCCACATCCGCCGCATCGGCTTCTTTGAGCTCGCCGGCCTGGAACAGGCGTATTGCCTCGTGGCCATCAAGCGCCTTGGTCAAATAGACCTTCACGCCGGCTTCCTTCAGGACTCGAAAGGCCTTCGGACCGCAATGGCCGGTGATGACCGCTTCCGCGCCGCTCTCCACAACGTGCATTGCCGCCTGTATGCCCGCGCCCTGCGCCGCATTCAAACTCTGGGTGTTTGCCAACACCTCGACCGCGCCAGTGGCGGCATCCCATAGCAGAAAATTGGCCGCACGGCCAAAACGGGAGTCCAAAAGGACGTCCAAACTGTCTCCACGACTCGTCAATGCAACTTTCATGATTGCCTCCGTGCATGTTGATGACAACAACGCCGATGCTGCTGACAGCAGCCCGGCATGAGATGGCACTCCCGCAAACGCTGGTGAGAACGCCAGTCAGTCAGGACGTCACGCCACGCGCCCGCAGCGAAGGAAAACACCCGCAGATTGCGCTGCTGGGCCAGGGCCATGCTGTCATTGGCAATCGCCCCGCAGAGCAGCGCGTCAACGCTAGCACCTTGCAGGGCGTCAAGCTTGCCGGCGACATCGCTTGGGAGACTCAACTCAGTCTCGCTCACAATCTGCCCACGACAACAGTCCACGACGACCGCCAGCTCGGCGGCCTCAAACAGCGGTGAAATCCGCTCCGTGTTCTTCATGATGGTTACAGCGATGCGCATGGTCCTGCCTTTCGTCTTGAATGACGGTTGCACTATAGCAATGAGCATGCCAAGATGGGTTAACAGGCGGAACGCATTGCCGTCGACTCGCTTGCTGCAGCCTGACGACGACTTCTTAGTAATGCACAAACGCCACACTGCTAGTAACAGTGTGGCGTTTGTGCATTACTAGTTTTGCTCCGGACTGAGCGGCCGGCGAGCGTCTACTTGACCAAGCCCATGCGGACCTCGATGCGCAGGACACCGGCGTCAGGGGCGACGCAATGCAGTTCAAGGCGCTGGCAATTGGCATTGCGCGAGTTGCCGCGGAATTCCGGTTGTGGCTGGCTGACATCGGTCACGCGCCACTGGCCATTGCCGGCAAGCCGGCTGATGCGGAATTGCTGCTTGCCGTCGCTGAGGGTCACGCTCTCGGCGTCCTGCGCGTAAATTTTCTGATCGGTAGTCATTCCCCAGCTGACTGTCACGCCGGGTTTCAAGCCGCTGAGCTCGTCAGTGACGAACACAGTACCATCGGCGTCCAGGCGGACTGTACGAAGCGCATGGCTACAATCATACGCATAGGCCGGCGTGAGGTCCATGACGGCTACGGCGGGATCGCTTTGCACGCTAACGAACTTGCTGTTGCTGGCGGCAATTTGCAGTTGTCCATCAATGGCGAGAGTATTATGACTGAAATTATTGAGGCGGAAGAGCCGCCAGCGTTCACCGTCCTGTTTGCTGTTCCAGAGTCCGACGCCCATGGCTTCCAAGCGGTGGTAGCTCTCTGCTCCCAGGTCCAGCGCCCAGCGGGTGCGACCGGCGTCGAGGACGAAAGAGCCGATGTCCATGTGGCCATGGGAGGCTTGGGGGCTGCCGGCTTTGAGGCCGACGTACGTCGCCGTGTCGTCATCCCAGCTGTTGCGCATGATGACAATGGGCACGGGCCCCTTGCCGTCCCACACCAGCGGCAACTGACTGGCGCTGCTGCGCTCAGCGTCGCTTTCCGGGAAGACCCACAGAAACTCGTAAGCCCGGAACCAGCCGTTGTTCCGACTGGCATTGAGTTTTTTGCGGTCGGCACTCTTGGCTTCCATGGCCGCGCGTTCAAAGCTGGCCACCAGTTCCGGCTCCTTGAAATAGCTGGCGAACCACCATACGGCACTCTGGCTGTGACGGCGACCGCGGCCACCATCAGCATAATTGAACACGTAGCCCGATGGCCCCGACAGATAGTCGTTGTAGCGCCCGGTTTCGCGGAAGCCTGGCAGCTCGGCGAGTCCAAAATCTGTACCGAGGGCCGTCGTGATCATTGCCAATGCCAGCACGTTGAAGGTCGTGCCATATTCCCAGTAGCCCGGCCCTTCAGGATAATTGCCGTTGGGGGCGTAGGCGCGCATGGGTATGGCCAGGTTGGTCAACGCGCTGTAGAGGCGCTTTTCGGCGATGTCGTTGTCCAGCTCGGCGACGGCCAGCGCGCCGGCGATCATGCCGGCATGGCAGACCTGCCCCCAGTTGTTGCGGGATTGTGTCCAGCCGGCGGTCAGACTGGTGGATTTCAAGCCCTTATTGATGATCGCGTCTGCGCAGAGCGTGCGGTCCTCGGGCGTCATGTCGTCATAGAGCCAGTCGTAGCCGGTCGCCAGGGCCAGGGTCATTTCGCCGACGTCAAGGAAGTGGCTTGGGTTCCAGTCGCTGAAGGACGCCACGGCACGCATTTCGGCCAAGCAGCGGTCGCGGTACAACACGTTGCCGCTGAGGCGGTAACTCAAAGCCAGGGTGCTGATGCGGTACACAGCGAGCCGGGAGATGCCCAGCAGGCGCCGGCCGGTCATGACGCGCTCGCAGGGGGAGACGTCCAGCAGGCCGTCAGCCAGAAAGAGCAGCCGGTCACGCACGCGCTGGTGGATGCCCTCTTCCATCGCCAAGGCCCGCAATTCGGCAAAGCGTCCGGCACTGGCGAAGAGCCGCGGATGGGGCGACGCAGTCACCGTTGCCAGCCGGGCGAGGAAATCGTCGCGGTCAATCGGCTGGCGCATGGCGTCCAAGGATGCCTGCGGCCGGGGGTCGGAAACCATGATGCTACCACGAGGCAGGGCTGCGACTTCGTCGTCACTGAGTTCATGCAGCACGAAATCGTCCAAATCAGCCTGACCGACTTCAGCATTGAAGGAGTGGATGCGCACTGCGAAGGCTACGGCCTTCTTGGGCGCCCGGACGTGAACGCTGAACGGCTGCCAGTCCACCCCGGCAGTGAAAGTGTAGATGACTTCGGCGCGGTCCCGCTGGGTCGTCAGGCAGGCGCCCTGTCCGTCAAAAAACTGCAGGTAAATGCCGACGCCCGCCGAGTTGCCAGTACTGCGCGCCATGAAATCAAGCCGGTACACCTTGTCGGTTTTGACCGGCACCGGCGCAGACTGCATCTCACTGCCTGTACTCCTGCTGTCGTCAACGACCCGCAGGCCGTATTTGCCGTGGCAGGCCGCCTCGGGAATGATTCGGGACATGCCCGTGTCGCGAATCTGCCAATGATCACCCTGGCGTTCAAAATCGCCATTTGGAATTTCAATTCTAGTTGCTGCGGATGCCAGTGTGCAAGTGGCTAGCAGGCTACAAACAAATACTCTCATGTTTCTCCTGGGAGGTGTCGGCCGTGGCGGCAGGGGCCACGGCTCGGCAGATTACTCGTTTTCTTCGGTCACGACCATGACGTTGATGGCCGTCCCTTTATCCTCGGGGTTCAGCGATACCGTTGCCACCCGCTTGTCTTTTCTGAAGATGGCCAGGGTCTGGGCTTCGGCCTTGAAAAAAGACTCTTCCTTCCAGTCTTGGGCTTTCATCTCGCGCTGATACTCAGCCGCAATGGCATCCAGAGCGTCGTCGCTGTGCAGACTGACCAGGCGACCTTCCGGCCCCGCCATGGCGCTGATTACCTTCGCGGGCTTGTACACCAGCACATCCTTGGGAAAGTCGTCCGGGACCTTGGCCTTGTCGCCAGTCACAAAGGTGGTCTTGCCATCGGCACTAACGATGCTGACGTCGTCTCCTGATGCCTGGACAGAGGTCTTGGCCCCGTCCTTATCAGTCACCGTGTAGCTGACTTCGTCATCGTTGACTTTGACGTCGCTGACGGCTGAGCCGTCCCCGGCGCTTTGCTCAAGGATCTTTTCGGTGATGCTCTCGGTAATTTTGTCCGACACCTTTTTGCCGCAACCAAGTGTGAAGGCGAGCGCAGTGATCGTCAGCAGTAGCAATGTTTTGTCCATGTGCATTCTCCCTTGCGATTGATTTCCCCACAAGATTCACTGTTATTGCCCATGGCCGGGGGGTAACGCCGGCGTGCCTCAGGTAAATAGCTTTGCGGCCACTTCGGCGACGTGCCGGCCCTGATAACGGGCAATGGCCAGCTCGTTGGCGGATGGCTGCCGGCTGCCATCATGGTCGGCCAGACAACCCGCGCCATAGGGCGAACCGCCTGTGATTTCTTTCATGTTCAGAAGCTCGGCGCAGGCGTAAGGCACGCCAACGATGATCATGCCGTGGTGGATCAAAGTGTTGTGAAAAGACGTAATGGTCGTTTCCTGGCCGCCATGTTGGGAGCTGGTGGAAACAAAGACGCTGCCTACCTTGCCGACAAGCTTGCCGCCCGCCCAGAGGCCGCCGGTCTGGTCAAGGAAATTGCGCATCTGCGAGCACATATTGCCGAAACGCGTCGGCGTGCCGAAAATGATTGCGTCGTAGTCGGCCAGTTCGGCTGGCGTGGCAATTGGTGCGGCCTGGTCCAGCTTGGCGCCGGCCTTGCGGGCCACGTCCTCGGGCATGAGTTCAGGCACCCGCTTCACACAGACTTCGGCGCCCTTGACGCCGCAGGCACCCTCGGCGACAGCCTTGGCCATGGTCTCGACGTGGCCGTACATGCTGTAATACACTACCAATACCTTCGCCATACTCCGCTCCTTTTCTTCCCCGTGGGAAACTTGTTTGATTCGTCTCCACCAGCGTCAACGCCAGCGTCAGCGTCAGCGCCTGCTGACAGCCACCCGCAGCACCAGTGGCCAATATATCACGTCTGCAACAGTCTTGCCGGTGGCAATAGACGAGAGATCGTGCCAGGCGTAATAGGCCAGTCATTGATAATGGCGGCCTCAGGGGACGCCAGGGACCAGTGGGACTGATTGGCGGCGGGGCGCTGGGGCGAGGACTCACGTCTCACGTCTCACGACTCATGGCCGGGACTGTGGGGACTTTCGGGACCGTGGGAAATGACGCTTTGGACACAAGGGACTGATTGACCGACTCTAGGGACTTCTGGGAACAACGTTTTCGGCAGGTTTTCGCAGCCGGATCAGACCGATCAGACCGATTGGTCAAGTTCGGTCCGGAGGGCCGCACCATGCATAACCCCGAATGAGGCGCCCGGAGGGCGCCGCAACTCGGGGTATGGAATAACCTGGAATTGCGCTTGGAGGGCGCCACATTGGCTCGTCTCGTCCTACCGTGCCAGAGAGACAAGGTGTGCATCTATTATCAATGGGTGACCGATTACTGCCAGGCATGATCGTGGAAATAACCCGCGCGTTGCGAATGGCCGCGCCAAACCGACACATCATAGCTAAAACGCATAACGCCCAGTGGTTATTGATACCACCGGGCGCCGTGACATAATGCGCCGGACATGATCAGGCGGCAATGACTGTCATAGCCGCCCGGCCTGGCCGGATGTTCCGGTCAAGCCTGAACTTACTCTTCTTCTTCCGCCTGGAGACGTGCGGCCTCGGCCTGGATTTGCGCCATGAGCTGACTGGGCACGGGGTCGTAGCGGTCGAATTTCATTTCAAAGCTGCCGCGGCCCTGGGTCATCGAGCGCAGCTGGGTCGGATAGCTGTACACCTCAGCCAGGGGCAGTTCGGCGTTGAGCACCTGCATGCCGTCCTCGCGGTCCATGCCGAGGATGCGTCCACGGCGGGAATTGAGATCGCCGCTGATGGCGCCCATGTATTCATCCGGAAACACGATCTTGAGACTCAGGATTGGCTCAAGCAGCATCGGTTTGGCCTTGGCCATGGCTTCACGGAAAGCACCGCGGGTGGCGATTTTGAACGCCATTTCGGACGAGTCGACATCGTGGTACTTGCCGTCAAAGACCGTCGCTTTGAAATTAATGACTTTGGAACGGGAAAGCGGCCCGACCAGACGAGTTTCGATCACGCCCTTTTCGACTGCGGGAATGTAGTTTTTCGGGATATTGCCGCCGACGACTTCGTTGGCAAAGAGGAAGTCATCGCCGCCCTCTTCCGGCTGGTACGGTTCAATGCGCAAGTGCACTTCTGCGAACTGGCCATGTCCCCCGGACTGTTTCTTATGGCGGAACTGCGCGGTGCCGACGCTGGTGACCGTTTCGCGGTAGGGGATGCGGGGCGTTTCCAGGTTGACGCCAACTTTGGATTCGGACTTCAGTCGGGCAACCATCAGATTGATGTGCTGATCGCCCATGCCGCTGATCACGGTCTGGTGTGTTTCGGGATTGCGTTCAACCTTAAAAGTCGGGTCTTCTGCCGCGAAACGCTGCAGGCCCGTGCCCAGTTTGTCGTCCTCGCCCTTAGCAGTGGCAGATACCGCATAGGACGTGGTCGGCTGTGGGTATTTCACCGCCGCCAGCCGGCAATCCACATGTTTGCTGCCGAGGATGTCATTGAGACCCGTGTTTTTCAGCTTGGCGATGGCGACTATTTCGCCGGGGCCGGCTTCTTCAACAACGGTCTGTTCCTTGCCTTGGACCTGCAGGAGATTGGCCACGCGTTCTTTGCCGTTCTTGCTGCTGTTGACCAATTCGGAGTCCGACTTGAAAGTTCCGCTGAGAACACGGAGATAATTCATTTGGCCAATGAAGGAGTCGTTGACGGACTTGAAGACATAGCCCACGGCGTCCTTGCTGCTGCGGTCGATCTCGCCTTGTTCCAGCGGCAACGGCACGGCGTCAAAAGGCGACGGGCCGTAGCTCATGACGGCATCCAGCAACTCGGCGACGCCAATATCTTTGCCGACGCTGCCCGCAAAGATCGGGATCAGTGAGCCGGCCAGAACGGCCTTGCGGAAACCGCTGGCCATCTCTTCCGGTGACAGTTCACCGTTTTCAAAGTACTTGTTCATCAGGTCTTCGTCGCTTTCAGCAACGGCGTCAACCAAGGCCTGCTTGTATTCAGCAACCTGGTCGGCAAGTTCGGCGGGAGCATCCTCGACCAATACCGACGCCACGGCGCTAAGGGCGGATTTTTCGCCGACCGGCACTGTGCAAGGAATGCAGCTGGTGGTGCCGTAGGCATTGCGGATAGCTTCAAGAACGCCCTCGTAGTTGGCCTGGTCGCGATCACAGCCGTTGATGAAAATCATCCGCGGCAGGTTCCGTTCCGCCGCCTGCTTCCAAGCACGAATGGTACCCGGGCCGATGCCCAGCAGCGCGTCAACCACTAAAATCATCATATCGGCCATGTTCACCGCGTTCATGGCTTCGCCGCAAAAATCCGAATTGCCGGGGGTGTCGGTGATAAACAAATGCCCGTCCTGCCAAGGGGCGTGAAGAATGGCGCTGAAAATGCTGCTCTTCTTGTCCTGCTCTTCCTGACGAAAATCCGACACGCTGCTGCCATTGTCAACACTGCCACGCCGGCCGACCACACCGCCCTTGAACAAGATCAGGTCCGCCAAGCTCGTCTTGCCCGCTCCGGCGTGACCTGACAATACCACGTTGCGAATTTTTTCCGGTGCACAATTTTTCACAGGTTATTCTCCATTGGGTTGCTTTCGAATTGACGGTGAAAAAGGCGAAAAAACTGAGCTAGGTACTTTAGTGTGCATCCTATATTTGTAAACCGGTGAAGAAATAAAAAACATCATGTAAGCCACTGGCAGCAGCTGATATACAGAACAAAACGCGTAAATCCAGTTCAACTGACGACAAAACAAGACAATCTCCCTCGCCGTCGTGATATTTGGACTATAGCAGAGTATGCGTCATCTGTTATTCGTTTGCCGGCATTGGCTGCCGCCTTGGCCATAGCTCTTCAGAGACGCGACATCAGTGAGTGTTTGGGGTAGGCCTGGCCGCGCGCTCAGATGAGCTCGAATTCCGTTTCCTGCTTGTGGAAAAATGCTTTTGTTGCCTCAATCTGCTCGGTTGAGCCAAGAACGAAGAGGCGATCATCGGCGCAGATGCGATCATCGGGCCCGGGTGGCCCGGGCAGCGCCTGTCCCTGTCGTTCAATGCGGACGACAGTCACGCCAGTTTGATTGCGCAGCCGGACGTCGGCCAGCTTCTTTTGCGCGTAGGACGATTCCTTCGGAATGGATATGGCTTCGACATGGAGATCAATGATTTGCGAAAGCACTGGCATGGTATGCTCCTCAATCTCGGTCTGAGAGAGCAAGTCCCGAGCGGACTGGAATTGTTTTTCCGTGCCGCGAATAGTCAGAGTATCGCCTTCTTGGAGGACGGTCTCGGGGCCCGGGTTGTCGACGCTATCCTGGTTGTTTCTGGCGATGCGGGTGATGGTGGCGCCCGTGCGATTGCGCAGATGCAGCTGCGCAAGGGTCATGCCAATAGCTGCAGACGATTGCGGCAGCTGCAACGACCAGCTTGGGGCAGCGACCGACATCGTGGCGTCAGGATCGGCCACGACCTCGTCGCCTTCCAGCACGGCTTTGAGCGCTGACTGGCCTTCCAGAGCGAGGCGTTTGACCTTTGTCCATGCGAATAGACAGGCAACAATGTAAAACAGAATCATCACCAGCCAGCCCAGCGGTGCCAGCCCCAGGACGGTCACGCTCAGCACGCCCAGCTCCAACGCCACGACAGCCGCGCAGAAAATCATCACGCCGCCGCGGGTGAAGCGGCGGAGGGGCCCGGCCCAGCGGTCGTCAAGAAACACCGGCACCGTCGTCGCCGCCAGGTCATCAGCCGCTTTGCGCCCATGCAGAAAAGCGCTGACCGCGATGGGAAAACAAAAGGCGCACGATGCCAACCATAGCAGGTGATTTTTCAACTCGCCGCGGACAAAGTCGGGGAAGATGGCCCACCATGCATCCTGTTCCTTGAAGAAGGCAGCGATCCAGAAAACGACGGCGATGAGCATGATGTCAATGAGTAGGAACAAGCCGTGTTTGGTCAATACGCCGCGTTCGCGGCTACCGGCGACCTGGTGCCTGGTGCGATTCACCCAGGAGTGGTAGTTGTCCAAGACTTCCTGCCAGGTCGGTGGCAGGAACCGCTGCAGAGCGTCGCTGACCGCCATGGTTTTTTTCAGCAAGAATGGATTGAGCAGCGTGGTAATGATGGAGACGCCGACTGCAAGCTGATAGAGCTGCTGGTAGGGCTCGGCGCCAGTGGCAAGATCAATGGCCAACAGGGCCACGAGATAGGAAAAGTCGCCCAGCTGCGCCAGCCCGACGCCAATCAGCAGCGACTCGCGAAAGGTCTGGCCGCTGATCAGCGCGCCCAGAAAACAGTTGACTGTCTTGCAGGCCAGCACCAGCAACACCAGCAGGAGGATTTGCCAGGCGTTGTCCCACATCTGCCCGGGATTAACCATCAGGCCGACGGTAACGAAAAAGACCGCGCTGAACATGCTGCGCAGCACCCCGCTGTGCTCATGCACGCGTTTGAGGACTTTCGACTCGGATATCACCGCGCCAACCAGGAAGGCCCCCAGAGCCAGACTGAAATTAAGCTTTTCGGCGACGAAAGCAATGCCGAAACAGATGCCAAGGACGATGAGCTGCAGCGTCTCGTCGTCCTTGAGACGACTCAAACGATCGAGAAAACGCGGCAGCAAGAGAATGCCAAAAACCATCACCCCCACGAGGAAGAGGCTGAGGTAGCCAAGTTGACGTGCCAGCTCCATGGCCTGGAATTGGCCGGTCAGGAAGAGCCCGGTGAGGATGGCCATCACCCCGATGGTCAGGACATCTTCGGTAATCGTGGTGCCGAAGATGACCACGGCGAACTTGGCGCGCGAACAGCCCATTTCTTCCAAGCTCTTTGCCAGTAGCGTCGTGGACGAATCACAGATCATAACACCTAATACCAGACTGGGCAGCCACGACCAGGCGAACACGTGGCGACCAATCGCATAGCCGATGAGAATCATCATCGCCATGTCGAAAACGGCGGTCGGAAAAACAGTCGTGCCAATTTTGCGCAGCCGGCGGATATTGAGTTCCAAGCCGAGGGTGAACATCAAAAAGATGATGCCCAGGCTGGCCAACACATTGATGCTGGCCTCATTGCTGATCATGAACTGCTTGAATGGCGGCATGCCCATGAGCACGCCGGCACTAATGTAGCCAATGACTTTCGGCCAGCCCATATAGTGAAAAAAGGCCGCCACCAGGCCAGCCACCAGCATGACCGCTGCCAGATCCTGAACCAATCCGACCTTGGTCAATTCCGCCGCAGTCGCAGCCATAGTTGCAGAGGCGTCGGCAAGAGTAGCCGAATTCACAGCCAAAGGAATCACAAACATGATATCATAGTCCTATCGTGTCAATTAGGGAGTGTTCAGCTGCGAGTAAGTAATGACTGCCGGGCGATGTGCCACAGCGCGTTTATTTCCGCCGCGCTCAGTTCACGCCATTGACCGGGAGCTAGGGTGCCAAGTTGCAGAGTGGCGAAGCCGGTGCGAATGAGGCGGACGACGTCCAGGCCGGCCTGGCGGCAAAGTCGGCGCACTTCACGTTTTTTACCCTCGGTGAGGACAATGGCGAGAGTGACTTGCGTGGGCGTCTGCTGTTTGACGCTCACGGATCGCGCCTGGAGGAATTCGCCCTCGTCAACGCAGCCGTCCAGAAAGATCTTGAGCATATCTGGGTGGAAGGCGCCGTTGCATTCGGCGACGTAGCGTTTTTCCACCTCGTGAGACGGGTGGGTGAGGCGGTGGGCAAGATCACCATCGTTGGTGAGAACCAGCAAGCCTTCGCTATCCCGGTCCAATCTGCCAACACTGTAAATGCGACCGAAACGCTCCGGTACAAGTTCATAGACCAGGCGTTCGGCGTGCTCATCCTGCGCCGAGCAGGTATATCCCGCCGGCTTGTGGAGTACCAAACAGACCTTTTGCTGCGGCTGTACCGGTCGCCCTTCAAAGCGCACGGCATCTCGGTCGGGATCGACCACGCAGGCCGGCGTCAGTACCGGCTTGTCATTGACAGTCACGCGGCCCTCGGCGATGAGCTCTTCACAGCGGCGGCGGGAGGCAATACCGGCATTGGCCAGGAATTTGGCCAGACGCATGGCAGCCACAGCAGCAACTGGCGGCTTTGACAGCGCTGGCGCAGAATTGGCCAGCGCGGCGGGGCTTGGTGGCTGGGTGGCTTTCGCTGCAGGCGGGGCTGTGCGACCTGGTTGCGGCCGAGGCTTGGGCTTTTCGCTCATGACTTGGTCGTTTCGTCTAAAATGCCGCGGATTTTGCTGGCCAGATCGGCCATGCGGTAGGGTTTGCGGAGGAAGCCCTGGGCACCGGCATTGAGCACATCCTGGGCATCTTCCTCGGAGACGTAGCCGCTGGACAGCAGCACCTTGACCTCGGGGTCAATTTTCTGCAACAGGAAAAAAGCCTCGCGGGCATTCATTTCCGGCATGAGCATATCCAGCAGAATCAGGTCGATTTCGCCGGGGTTGCTCTGGTAGATATCGACTGCTTCGCGGCCATTTTCGGCCAGAATGATTTTGTAGCCGAGGGTGCTGAGCATATCGCTGATGACGTCCCAGATCATCTCTTCGTCGTCCACCAGCAGGATGGTTTCGCCGTGTCCGCAGCTTTTGATGCCACCCATTTCGCCATCGCTATTTTCGATTTCAGGGAAGAAGAACATGACGCCATGATCGGGGCCGTTCTGATTCACCAGCAAGTTGCCGCCATGGAGGTGCATCACGCCCAGCCAGTAGAGAAAGCGTAGTTGCGGGATGCTATTTTCGCTGTGCTGGCCGAGGATCTCGGCCGCGGACTGGTAGTCGCCAAGACTGATGTCGCTTTCGTCGCCCGGGACAATACTGACGATGGAAAAGACGCCGCCCTGCCCCTCCAGGCGGATCATGCCCAGTTCCTTCTCGGTCAGGGACAGTTCCATGCCGCCGATGCTCAGGCCGCCGCTGGATGCGTTGCGCTGACAGAGCCAATGAATGACCTCGTAAAAAACTTGCTGCAGCTGAAAAGCGTCGCCGGACAAGTACAGCGCTTCGCTTTTGCGCAGCTTGATGGCGCAACTCTCGGCCATGATTTTGCTGAAACGGCTGACTACGCCTTCCAACAGCGGATTCAGAGCCAGGCGGTCGTAGCCCATGCGAGTAGGCAGGGTTTGGGCCAGTCGCTGTGAATTATCCACAAGCTGGGTAATAATGCCGCTGGCTTTTTGCAGGTGGGCTTCAGCCGGGGCGTTTCCCGAAACATCATCCACCAGCAGATCGTGATAGGCCAGCAGGCGGTTGGCGCTGCGATTCATCACCAGCGAATAGCCGGTCACTATGCCCAGCAGCTCCTGGAATTTTTCCGTATCACTAAGAGTTGCGTCTAAAAAATCAAATAGATTATCTGACATGCTTACCTCGAATCGTGTTTTTCCTTTGGACACTGCGCTGCAGGCGTCACGATGGCTTGAGTTTCAATTCCCGGTCAGCCATATCCATGTGGCAATCCCAGTCATAGAGGCTATAGGTATGGCTGCCCTCGCGGACATGATAGGCCACGCCATCGCCCAGCAGCGGCGTATTCAGGTCCGGCATGGCGCCGTCGCTGCCAAGCCCCTTGCGCCCAAAGAGCGCGTAGGCCGGCGTGGCGGCTTGCGCAGCCAGGAATTCGCCCCGGGGGTCTGCCCAAAGGTCTTGGTCGGCACTGGATATGTACACCGCTCGCGGCGCCATCAAGGCGACGAGCAGGTGCTGATCAAGCGGCAGGGCGTCCTCACGGCCATTGTAATCATGGAAGCGGCTGCAGAACCAATGCGGCATCCCCTTATTGATAATAGACAGCGTCTCGCCGAAACAACGCCGACTCAGGGCGGCGCCACCACAGCCGGATTCATTGGACACGGCCATGGCAAAACGCGTATCCTCGGCACCGGCCCATAAGGCCGTCTTGCCGCCGCGGGAATGGCCAGTGACCACGCAGCGCGTGTCATCCACATCCGGATCGGTAACCCAGTAGTCCATCACGCGCGCCGCGCCCCAAGCCCAGGCAGCAAGCGTGCCCCAGGACGACGGCGTGCGCGCCTCGGGGCGCTCCAGTAGGCCGTGAATGCCGTTGACAAAGCCGTCATGCTTGTCAGGGTCGATATCGCCGTTGAAGAATGCCGCCGCGACATAGCCGCGTTCGACAATGCGCTCGGCTGGCCAAAAGTCGCTTTTGATCTTCCGCGTGTAGTCGATGTTCTCGACCCCACGATTACAGATGAGCAGGAATGCCGGTGCCGGCGCTGTACGATGATTCGGCACGAACATGATCAGCCGCAAAACCGGCGCGTCGGCCTGCTCGGAAAAATGGATATTGATGCGTTTGAGGGTCGCCGCGCCATTCATGGCTTTGGGTTCAATCTCGACGGTTTCAAAGCGCATGCCCGCCGGCGCCGCCGGTGAACGGCCATACACGTGATCCCGGAAAAGTTCAAGGATTTCCTGGCGCCGCGCCGGCCAGTCGGCGGCACTATGGACAGCCCGGCCGTCAGCGCAGCTCAGGATGTCCGGCAACACATAATTGGGCACCCGTTCCTCGCGGTAATTGACCCCGGGTTGCTTGCTGCTGAGGGTTTCGACCAGTTCCATATTTGCTTGCCAGCCCATAGTGAATCCTCATTGGATGTGAAAACGCCGCCCTGCCAAAGCCAGTGGGCCATGCTTGTGTAGCGCAAGGCCGGAGCACTGTGTTGAAGAATGTAACAAGACAGAATATAACCCGGTTTTAGCGCCCTGCCCCGCCACTGCTGCTGCTTGCGGCCCGGTGGCGGTAATCGGTCACCCATTGAGAATGGCGGCCAAACATGCCGCCGATGTCAATCCCAGGTAAGCAAGTGAGTTCCATTGCCCCTTTTGCCCCAGTCAGCTTCGCCGACTGGGGCAAAAGAGGCCGAGGAACACGAACATGGTCGCCGTTGCACCCAGGGCGGCGCACGCTTTCAGCGTGCTTGCCCTGGGCTGGTATGTTTCGCGCTTTCAGCGCTTCTGCCGCTTCGCGGCCAGGGAAACGGGCACGTTTGACTCAGCCAGAAACTCTATGGCTCAATTCTCAATGGGTGACCGATTACCGGTGGCGTTCGGCGACCGCCAGGGCAACGGCATTACGGACAATTTGTTCGGCTGGCAGCGTCGCCAGCAGCTCGTCCGGAAAGGGCGCGATGTCTTGTAGCGCCGCCGACAAGGCGCTGAAAACCCGCACTTGCGCCACGGTGCTAAGTTCGTCCCGGCGCAGCAGTGACTGATAGCACAGCACGAGCAGTTCCGCCGGCAGGCGCTGACGCAGGCGCAACGCCAGCTGGGGGTAATCTCGTAAGGCATTGCGATGGACTTGGATGGCACTACTGTTGCTCGGTTGCCAAGTCGTCTGTTGGCTGACAACCAGCGTCCGCGCCGCCAGATCGCCCAAGCGTCGGCCGTGGCGGTCCACGCCGGCACAAATCATCCCGACCAGATACGCTCCGGGCAAAAAATCCACGGCGCGGAAGAGATTGCGCACCAGCACCTGCGAAAAGACCAGCTGCCCACCATCGACATCACACACGTATATGCCCATCAACCATTTACCCACGGTCTGGCCCCGCCACAGCCACTCGCAAGCCACATGATAGACCAAAGGCAACGCGAAGCCCAAGACAATACGCAAGGCCAGGCCGACATAGGCAAAAACAGCCAACAGCATGGCGAGCTGGCTCAGGAGCAGCGCCAGCAGAAAAAAATCTACCACGAGAGCCAGAAAACGCCGAAAGAGCCCCGCCGGATAGAGCCGGAACAGCAGCCCCTCCGGACTGCGGATAGCCACGGCCTGTATCTCATTGATCATGGCTCGTCAGCTCCTGCGGTATTGTTGAGCGATGCCACTGGCGTGCTGCGCTGCCACATGAAGACCACCAGAAACAGCAGCTGGGCCAGACCAAAAAGGCTTTTGACGACGTAGGGCAAGGCCGGCTCGTGATGCTGCGAGAAGAACGCCTCGACCAGCCCCGCCCAGATCAGCAACAGCGCACAGCCGCCGGCGATGTGAAGGAAGTCCGGCAAGGCCGCGCGCAATCGCCGGCGGCGCCGACTGTCGCGCCCGAGCAAGGCCGCGCCGAGGACGAAGCCGGCCTGGCCGGCCAGCAAGACGCAAGGTATTTCGATCGAGCCGTGTGGCAGCAACCATCCGGCCAGAAAGGCCCCTTCGCCAGCAGCCAGGTAGTCTGCACAGACGGCACCGAGCAGCACGCCGTTGCTCAGCAACATGACGGCCGTGCCGAGCCCAAATGTCACCCCCAGCGCGGCCGACAAGATGCACACACGGGTGTTATGAGTCATTAACTGGGAAGCGAAAATGCCCTCTTGAGGCAGTGTCAGTGGTCGTTCCCGGCGCTCTTCCTGCTGGACTCGTTCGGATGGATCCATGCGCAGGTGCCCGAAGGGAATCAGCACGGGCTTGCTCGCCGGTAGGAGCAGCAGCAAACCACCGCCAAGGATTGCGCCCAAGCCAAAAAACAGCAGCGCCAGCGCCAGCGCGCGAAAATGCTGGCGCACCGCGCCTGGGAAGTGTCGCGAGAACCAGCGCCAGGGTGCGAAGGCCGGCCGGGACCGCAGCTGATATATCGCCAGATACGAATGTGAGATGAGCCCTTCCAGGTAGCGGGTCAGTTCCGGCACCGCCGCGAAAGTCCGCAGGCGAGACAAATCTGCCGACGCCTGCACGTAAAGAGCATAAAGACGTTCGGCTTCAGCCACGCTCAAATGCTCGCCGGGCCGGCTGAGCCGCTCCAAAAGCTCGCTGAGTTCATCCCATTGCGGCCGGCACCGGGCGATAAATTTATCAACGTCAATGATCATGCTGCTCCGCAAATATCTCCGTTCCCATGCGTCAGACCAGCTGCCGTTGTTTGATGGCCAGGTACTGCCTGCTGAGCTGGCCGGCGATGGGACCGGGCGCAAGCAGCGCCAGGCGTACGCCGTCCCGTCGCAAGGTCAGCATCAGTGACCGCAGCTGTCGCCAACGCAGATGACCGGCCAAGGCGTGGTACACAGCCGCAGGCTCGACGACCTTCGTCGTGAACAGCGGCTCGGCGCCGGCCGGCCGGTACATGTCGGCCATGACAATATGTTGCCGGCTCAGCAGGCGGGCTTGGCGGGTGAAGTCCGCTGCCAGAACCGGATCATCCAGATTCGTCAGAAACACCAGCAGCGCGCGCTGGCGAATACGCGTGCGCAGTTCGTTGCCGATTTCCTCGAAATCAGGGCTGGCCTCGCTTTGTTCAACGGCGCCGAGGAGCTCGCGGCAGCGTTGGACGTGGCCGTGGCCGTGCTTGGCGGGCAAGAACGCTCGAATGCGATCAGTGAAAACCACCAGCCCGCAGTCGTCCTGGACGCGATCGGTGGTCAGCAGCATCCCCAGCGCCGCCTGAATGAAGCGTTCGAGAATGCTTTCCGGCGCACCACCACCCTCGGCAGGCCGACCGCTGAGGCGTGACGCGTCGACGACGACGTAGACAGCCTGGCGACGCTCCATCTGATATTCTTTCGTTATCAACCGTTGGTGTTTGGCGGTGGCCTTCCAGTGAATATCCTCGAAGCTGTCTCCGGGCTGGTATTCGCGCAATTTTTCATATTCGCGACCACGCCCCAAGAGCCGCATGCGCGCCTGCCCGACCATAGTCCGCCGCTGCATGAGCAGGCAATCCTTGTAAACAGTGCGGATATCCGGGAGAACGCGTATAGTCAGCTCCGGGCGGTAGTGCCGTTGCAGCGTCCATAGCGACCACGGCGACTCCATCGCCAGCACGACCTCGCGCGCCTGCCAGGAGCCGCGTCGGCGTGGCCGCAACGCCCACCCCAGGGTGACGTCGCCGGCGGCGGCGCTGGCTGGCGCTGGCGCGGCGGCGCGAACCCACATTTCATTGCATCCCAGCCACGGCGGCAGTCCCAGGAATGCCCGCAGGTCAACGGGTGGTGCCTGCTGCAGCGACAGTACGATGCGTCCGTACTGACTCCTGGCCAACATGACGTCGTCCTTGCAGGCCAGGGTCATCTCTTTGCCCAGGGCAGCGCAGCCCATGCCGTCCGCGATCAACACGAGCACAATAAGCATCAGGCCAATCAGCGCCGCCAGGCCCGCGATACTGCCGGCAAGGGCGATAGCCACCGCCAGCAGCGGCACGCAAACCAGCCCCGCCCACCACAGCAGGCGCTGCGACGGCAGCAAGACCCACGATGCAGAACTGTAGCTGTGCTCGCTGGACATGCCGGCTTCCATTCACCTTGTCTCATTGTCGTCACCGCCACGCTCAACAGCCGGCGAAATGCACCTTTGCCAGGCTGCTTTGACGCTCAGAACTGTACGATTCGATAGGCGTAAATACAACCATCGCGGCGGCTTTTTCGCCGGGCAACGAATCGCTTCACGGCTGTGTTTTTTTCCTGCTGCCGCCGTTTGGTCTTTCGCGTCGCGCCTATATCTTAAATGGTTTTGACTACGACGCTCGAATAGTACCAACACACTCCAACCGAGGACCACCATCATGGCAGTCATCACCCTCGACACTCTGAACAAGAAAGACGGCGGCAACTACGTCATTCCGCCCCTGCCACAACCGGCCTGCGCCAAGGGCGAGTTTGTTTTCGCCGCGACAGGCCTGGAACACGGCCACATCAATGGCATGTGCGCCGATCTCTGCAAGGCCGGCGCGGTCTTGAAATGGGTCCACGACCGCGATCCACAAAAACAAGCCAAGCTGCTGGAAAAATATCCCGACGCCAAACCCGCGCGCTGTCTGCAAGAGATTCTCGACGACCCGGCCGTGCAGCTCGTCGCCGCCGCGGACGTCCCGAACCTCCGCGGACCGCTAGGCATGCAGGTCATGGATGCCGGCAAAGACTACTTCACCGACAAGACGCCGTTCACCAGCATGGGCCAGCTTGACGCCGCCCGCAGGAAGGTGGGCGAAACCGGTCGCAAGTACATGGTGTACTTCGGCGAACGTCTCTGTTGTGAATGCGCCATGCTCGCCGGCGATCTCATCAGCCAAGGCGCCATCGGCAAGGTCATGCAGGTCATCGGCCTCGGCCCGCATCGCCTCGGTCCGCCCAGCGGCCGGCCTGACTGGTTCTTCAAGAAAGAACAGTACGGCGGCATCCTCTGCGATATCGGCAGCCATCAATGTGAGCAGTTCCTCAGCTTCACCGGCGCCAAAGACGCCAAGGTCAATTTCGCCCGCGTCGCCAATTTCGGCCACCAGGAATTCCCCGAGCTGGAAGACTTCGGCGAGGCGTCACTGCTCGGCGATAACGGCACGTCTTTCTACTTCCGCGTCGACTGGTTCACGCCCGACGGCCTCCGCACCTGGGGCGACGGCCGCACCATGATCCTCGGCAGCGAAGGAACCATCGAGCTGCGCAAGTACGTCGATATCGGCAATGACCGCCCCGGCAATCAGCTCTATCTCTTCGACCAGAAACAGGAAGTGCGCATTGACGCCAAAGGCACGGTCGGACACCGCTTCTTCAGCCAGTTCATCCGCGACTGCCTGGACCGCACAGAACTGGCGATGAGCCAGGAACACGCTTTCAAAGCCGCCGAACTCTGCCTCAAAATCCAGCAGGTCGCTGACGCCTAATCCGTCCACCGTCTCGGTGACCAAACACGCCGTCGCACTACAACCTCAGCCGACGCGACGGCAGTGCTTCCGTTTCCTACCCTGAACCATGTTGCCATGTATCGGAATCGCCCGTGGGATCATTTTCTGCCAATCCGCTGGTGCTGAGCGCCAGCAAACTCCATGTTCAAATCGCCGGCCAAGTCCTGATCGACAACCAGGATCTGCTTATCCATGAGGGCGAACGCGTCGGCCTCGTCGGCCGCAACGGCTGCGGCAAGTCCACCTTGATGAAAATACTCGCCGGTCAAGAGCATTTTTTTGCCGGCGAAGTCAGCTGCAAAAAGAACATCCGCGCGGCATATATGCCGCAGGAAGTGGATTTGCCAACGGGCAAGACGGTGCGCGAGTGCATCCTTGATGGCGCGGCAGACATCCTGACCGTCCTGCACGACTACGAGCACAGCGCGCCAGGCAAGCACCTGCACGAGCTCGAAGCGATCATCAACGCGCGCGATGGCTGGAACCTCGAAAGCCGCCTAACCATGCTCATCGACTCCCTGGGCGCACCGGCGCCCGACCGCGTGGTCGACACCCTTTCCGGTGGCGAAAAGCGCCGAGTCGGTCTCTGTCGCGTACTGCTTGACATGCCGGACCTGCTGCTGCTCGATGAACCGACCAACCATCTTGACGCCGAGACTATCGAATGGATGGAGGATTATTTTCAGCGCTCAAGCTGCACCTGCCTCTTCGTCACTCACGATCGCTACTTTCTCGACAAAGTCAGCACCCGCATCCTCGAATTATCCGGCGGTGGGCTCTACTCGCACGACGGCAATTACCAGGATTTTCTGCGCAAGAAGGCTGAACGCGAGGCCGATGCTGAAGCCAACGACCAACGTCGCCTGGCCTTCATCCGCCGTGAGATCGACTGGATCCGCCGCGGCCCGCAGGCCCGCGGCACCAAGTCATGGAGTCGCATCCAGCGTTTCAACAATGCGGTCAATCAGGACGGCATCGCCGCCGAGCGCGACATCGCCCTGCTCATCCCGCCGGCGCCGCCCATGGGCAACATTGTGGTGTCGCTCAAGGACGTGTCGCTGACCCTCGGTGAACGCCAGCTCTTTGCGCACCTCAACCTGGATTTTGAACCCGGCATGCGCCTGGGTATCGTCGGCCGCAACGGCCTGGGCAAGACCAGTTTGCTGCGGCTCATCCTCGGCGAACTCCAGCCAAGCTCCGGCAGCGTCCGCATTGGCGAACGCACGCAGTTCAACTACATCGCCCAACACCGCATTACCCTCCATGACGACAAGACCGTCTTCGAGGAAATCGGCGAAGGCAACGAATTCGTCCTCTTCAACGGCCGCAAAATAAACATCTGGACCTACCTGCACAACTTCCTCTTCCAAGACGAGGAGATCAACACCCAGGTCGGCAAGCTCTCCGGCGGTGAACGTAATCGCCTGGTCTTGGCCCAAATCATCAAAAAGGGCGGCAATTTTCTGCTCATGGATGAGCCCACCAACGACCTCGATCTGCCCACCCTGCGCGTCCTCGAAGAGGCCATCAATGAGTTCGCTGGTTGCCTTGCCGTCGTCAGCCACGACCGCTATTTCCTCAATCGCGTTTGCACCCACGTCTTGGCCTTCCAGGACGATGGCGAGCTCTTTTTCCAACCCGGCAACTTCAGCTACTACGCGGAAAAACGCGCCGAGAAGCTCCAGGCCTTACAGGCCGCCCAAGCCGCCCAGGCCGCCGAAAACAAACCGGCCAGTACTGCTACCGCTGCTACCAGCGACAATGCCGGCGACAACGCCGCGGCGCGCCCGCGCAAACTCAAGTGGGCCGAACAGCGCGAGCTCGACGCCATGGAAACGACCATCGCCGCCGCCGAAGCGGCCGTCGCCGAAACCGAAGCTCTGTTCCTCGACCCGAATTTTCATGCCCTTTACGGGCGGCAAAGTGCCGACATTACTGCTAAATTGGATGCCCAGCGGGCCGAGGTCGAACGGCTCTATGCCCGCTGGGCGGAACTTGAAGAACTTAGCCAAGGGCAATAATCCCCACCAGGCAATCGTTACCATAAACAGAAGGGCGCCATGATGAAGACGTTACGCGTAGGGATCATCGGTCAGGGCCGCAGCGGGCGGGACATCCATGCGGAATTTCTCAAGAACTTTCCAGAGCAATTCAAGATCGTCGCCGTCTGCGACCTGCTCAAAGACCGCTGTGAACGGGCCGAGAAGGAATACGGCTGCGTGACCTACCAAGACTACCGCGAGATGATCAATGACAAGAGTCTGCAGCTGGACTTCGTCGTCAACTCCAGCTTCAGCCATCTCCATGCCCCCATCAGCAAAGAGATCATGCTCGCCGGCCACAACGTCCTGTGCGAAAAGCCCTTTGCCAAGACCGCCGACGAAGTCCGCGAGCTCATCGGCGTTGCCAAACGCACCGGCCGGCTGCTGGCGGTCTACCAGCAATCACGCTTCGCGCCCTACTACCGCAAGGTCAACGAAGTGCTTCTCTCCGGCGTTCTCGGCCCGATCCGCATGGTCAAGATCGCCTTCAACGGCTTTGCCCGTCGTTATGACTGGCAGACTCTCCAGTCCTACAACGCCGGCAATCTTTACAACACCGGCCCCCATCCGCTGGACCAAGCGCTGGGCTTCATCGGCCGCGATGTCATGCCGGATGTGTGGTGCCGCATGGACCTGGTCAACGCCCAAGGCGATGCCGAGGACTTCTGCAAGGTCTTGCTCTCCTATCCCGGCCGACCCGTCATTGACCTGGAAATATGCTCCAACAACCACTTCAATCCGTTCACCTACCAGGTCTACGGCACCTACGGCAGTCTCGCCGGCACCCAGGCCCAAATCGACTGGAAGTACTACCTCCCCGAAGAAGCCCCGCCCATCCGCCTCATCAAAGAACCCCTGCCTGGACCGTCCTACTGCTCGGAAAAACTCGTCTTCCATGAAGAAAAGTGGACCGTCCCCGAAGAAGACAAGAACCTCTTCAACTCCATGGCTCGACGCTTCTACAACAACCTCTATGACGCACTCACCGCCGGCACCGCCCTGGCCATCCCGCCCGAACAGGTGCTTCAGCAAATCGCCGTCATCGAAGAGTGCCATCGCCAAAACCCCATGCCACGCAAATTCTGACCGAAGGCACGCCGCCGCCAGCACAGTTCCCTCCGTGCCTGGCGACGGCAGCCTAGATGAAACATGCCTTACGCAGTGATACCAGCCGGCCCCAGGCATTTGCCGGGGGCCGGCTGGTATCACTGCGTAAGGCAATATCAAGGATTTCCCCTGGAATTCTGCAAACGTTATTGCAATAATCTCAGTTATTCATTATACTTGCCTGAGATTGTGTCATGAAATCGGTATTCGCGGTACGGGTGCCACACCACCAAAGTGCAAGGGGGCTACCATGAAAATGCTACTTCGCTTCACACTGATTGAATTGTTGGTCGTCATTGCCATCATCGCCATTCTTGCCGCCATGCTTTTGCCGGCATTGAGCAAGGCGCGGGAGAAAGCCCGGCAAATATCCTGCACCAGCAATCTCAAGCAAATTGCCCTGGGTGTCACCATGTACTGTGGTGATAATGACGATTCCTTCCCGGCGACCTACTGGACTGGCCAGCCCTCGGTGACATTTCCCTATAAGGACGTCAACGGCAACAGCATCACAAGCACAACCCGACCTTACCACTACCACGTCCATCAATATGTCGGTGATGTCAAGACCTTTGTCTGCCCATCCCAAAGCACCACCGGTACACCCATCATCGACTACCAGTACGGCTACAATGTACAGCTCTCCAGCTACTTCAAAGTCTTGACTTCCGTTGACAAGCCGACCCAGTATATGCTCGGTGGCGATGGCACCTGGTTCTATTGGGACGACTATTCGTGTTATTCGCGTATCGCCCGTCGTCACAACAGCACCACCACCTGCAATTTCTACACGCCCGACGGGCACGTTGAATCCCTCAAAAAAGAGGTTATCTTCGCTGATTCGCCACGGAATCGCTTCAGCCCAAATACCTCTACGTGGAAAAAGTCTGGCGTGGCCGCCGTCGTCACCGACTAGGCCATGGCATCCGGTCGTACAGCACGTTTGACCACAACACCAGGGCTTGTCATTCGTGACAGGCCCTGGCTGTTTTTTGCACCAACCAGGAGAAAAGCATGTCCATCGTCGTCTTCCTTCGTAGGTTCCGCAGCATGAGCATAACCGCACTCCTGAGCATGGCCCTGACTGCTGGCACAGCCATGGCGCAGACCATCACCGCGCCGCCATCGACCACAATACCGGAGTTCGCCGTGCCCGCCTGGGTGGACCAGCAGATCGGCGAGACCAAAGCGCGTTTTGACGCTTGGCGCGGCGACGACGAGGTCATGGTCTTCCCCATCATCACCGACATCCACGCCGCCCGACCGCTATTTACCACGCCGCCGGATTTCCGCGACACCAAGTACCACGTGCTCTTCGCCCAGCGCGCGGCAATGGCTTTCAAAGCCGACTTCTTCGCCGAGCTGGGCGACATCGGCTACGACCGCGACCTCAAATGGCAGCCGTCCAAAAAGGCGGACGCCGAACTGCGGCTGGAGGCCCAGCGCAATCTCTATAAGGACTTCGCCCTGCCCGTACTCTTCTGCATGGGCAATCACGACAATGGCGCCGCCCACAGCGGTTTGTACTCCGAGCTGCGCCTCACCAAGCAGGAGTACGGCGCGATGTTCAACGGCATGACCAAAAAGAAAGGCGTGCCCCTGGTCACCGGTCCGGGCGAGGACTACGGCTACTACGATATCCCCGGCAAGAAATGCCGCGTCTTCTTCCTCAATTCCAGCGATGGCGGCGGCTTCTCCGTAGAGCAAGTGCAGTTCCTGGCCGATAATCTGCGCCTGCCCCCCGGCACCTGCGCCGTCGTGCTACAGCACCGCTGCGTCCATCCGACCATCGGTAAATGGCGTGGCAGTCGCCCCGGCAGTTTCAAAAATGGCGAACTGGCCATTAAGGTCCTTGCAGCTTATCGTACCGGCGAAAAAGGCGAAGCCGCTGGCGTGCAATGGGATTTCACCGGCAATCGCGACTGCAGCCTGGCCGGTTCCATCTCTGGCGACAGCCATTTCAACAACCAGGCGGTCTATCACGACATTCACTTTGTCATCACCCAGGGCTACGGTACCGTCTCCACCAAAGACCTGCCTGACAACGTGGACTACGTCACGCCCGTGGACCGCACCAAAACCATGCTGGTCGACATGGTCGCCATCAAGCCGGCCAAGCGCGACATGATGTTCTTCCGTATCGGCGCTGGCGGCCCCGAACGTGACCGCGCTTTCAAGTTCTAAACCGCACGCCGAGTCGAGTCATCTGGCTACAACATGAAATGAACACAAACACCATGATCATCGCCTTGCGCCGCTCTTTATCGTCAATGTGCCTTGCCGCCTTGTTGGGACTGTCTTTGGTCCCAGTCGTCGTTGTGGCGCAAACCGCCGAGGCACCGCCATCAACCGCAGTTCCTGAGTTCGCTGTACCCGCCTGGGTGGATCAACAAATCAGCGAGACCAAAGCGCGTTTTGACGCCTGGCGCGGTGACGACGAGGTCGTGGTCTTCCCCCTTGTTACTGACATCCACGCCGCCCGGCCGTTCTTCACCAACCCGCCGAATCTCCGCGACACCAAGTATCACGTGCTCTTCGCCCAGCGCGCAGCACTGGCCTGCAATGCCGACTTTTTCGCCGAACTGGGCGACATCGGTTTTGATCGCGATCTCAAATGGCAGCCGTCAAAGAAGGCGGACGCCGAACTGCGCTTGGAAGCCCAGCGCAATCTCTTCAAGGACTTCGCCCTGCCCGTGCTTTTCTGCATGGGCAATCACGACAGCGGTCGCGCCTTCGGCGGGGTTTTCTCCGAACTCCGCCTCACTCAGGATGAATACGGCGCGATGTTCAATGGCATGACCAAAAAGAAAGGCGTGCCGCTGGTGACCAGCCCAGGCGAGGACTACGGCTACTACGATGTCCCCGGCAAAAAATGCCGCGTGTTCTTCCTCAACACCAGCGACCAGCATGAAGTCGGCGTCACCCCGACGCAAATGCAGTTTCTGGCGGACAACTTGCGCCTGCCCCCCGGCACCTGCGTGGTCCTCCTCAGCCATGCCACCATCCACCCGACGCTCGGCAAGCGCGACGGCCAAAAACCCCGCAGTATTGCCAACGGCTCTATCGGCCTGCAGCTTCTTACCGCCTTCCGCAAGGGCGAAAAAGGTTCGGCCGGCGATGTCCATTGGGACTTTACCGCCAACCAAGACTGCAGTCTAGCCGGCTGGATTTCCGGCCACAACCATTTCAACGACCATCGTGAACACGAAGGCATTCCCTTCATTCTCTCGCAGGGCTATGGCACCAAGCACCTCAAAGACCTGCCCACCGGCGTGGACTATGTCACACCCGTGGACCGCACCAAAACCATGCTGGTCGACATGGTCGCCATCAAGCCAGCCAAGCGCGACATGATGATCTTCCGTATCGGCGCCGGCGGCCCCGAACGCGACCGCGCTTTCAAGTTCTAATCACGCCCGGCAGGAACGCGAGTACCCGTGCCAACGCGCCAGGCTCCGTCAGCCAGTACCCCCCATAAGGACTCACAAGGACCAAGACCACCATGAACGACCAAGCCAAGGAACTGTGCAAATACCTCCTCGCCAAGGATGCCGAAACCGACTTCCGCATTGAATACGGCACAGAAATGTACCGCAAGGGCTTTGGGCACCTGCAGCTGAAGGATCGCGACGGCAAGCCCGTCCAGCGCGCGACCATCCGCCTGAAACAGAAAAGCCACGAATACCTCTTCGGGTGCAATGCCTTTATGCAGGGACAGTTCCCCAGCCAAGAACAGAACCGCCAATACGAAGAAATCTTCGCCAGTCTCTTCAACGAGGCCGTCGTGCCTTTCTACTGGTCCGATCTTGAACCCGAAGATGGCAAGCCGCGCTTCGCACATGGCGCCAAGCCGGATATCTATCGCCGGCCGCCCACTGACGACGTCCTCGCCTTCTGCAAACGCTTCGGCATCACCCCGAAGGGCCATCCGCTCTGCTGGCATCTGTTCGTGCCATCATGGGCGCCAAACAACCGTATCGCCATGATGCGCCGCCTTGAACAGCGCATCGCCGAAATTGCCGAACGCTACGGCAAAGAGATTTTCATCTGGGACTGCGTCAACGAAGCCCAAAGCCGCAATCCCCTTACCCGAAACAACCCTCCGGCCTTCCCCGCCGACCACGTCGAGCAGGTCTTTCGGATGGCCGAGCGGCATTTACCGCAGGCGCAGCTCATCTACAATGATGACAATCGCTGGTGGAACGCCCAGGGCGACTACTCGCCCGTGTACCTCCTCGCCAGCCGCCTCATTGAACACGGCTGTCGCCTCGGCGGCCTCGGCTTGCAGTACCACATGTTCTCAAACCTGCTCAAAGAAGCGGCGCTCTTCATGAATCCCCGCGTTCTCTACGCCGTGCTGGATCAGTACCAGAAACTCGCCGTGCCAATCAATTTCAGCGAAGTCAGCATCATCAGCCGCCGCGACCTCGGCGATGGCGACCGCTTCCAGGAACTGGTGACTGAACGCCTCTATCGCATCTGGTTCAGCCACCCGGCCACCGAGTCCATCGTCTGGTGGAACATGGTCGATGGCACCGCAGCCTACGCCCCATTGGGCAGCGAACAAGGCGAAAATGCCCTCCGCGCCGGCCTCGTCAACTTCGACATGAGCCCCAAACCAGCCTTCAAGGCCCTCGATCGCCTTATCAACCACGAGTGGCGCACCACCACCAGCATCGAATACGAACACGGTAGCGATAACGCCTTCCGCGGTTTCTACGGCAACTACGACGCAGAAATAAGCACCGATGCCGGCGCTGTCAAGACCACCTTCTCCCTCAGCAAACACGCCGACAACCACATCACTCTGGCACTCTGATCCAGCCATAGCAGCGTGCATAGGCCATAAGGCCGGCCAGCACACGCTATTGGCTCGCCGAGTAGTCGCCAATGCCCCCCCTCATACACGGACACAACACCATAGTAGCACAGTTGCATTAATAGCAGAATACAATCTTATCATGCATTCGTTTACTTTCTTGTTTTTTATCTGATAAACGTGTATAATGCCACCGTTGACAGATTTTTGGCACTACACCAAGCGGGATCTCACAGGCTATGAGAAGCTTGCTTCGCAAAGAAAAAAATCAGCACGTTTTTTGCTATGAAATAAAGACACCATAAGGAGACAACACCCATGAAAATCAACAAAATCCTCACTTTCACCCTCATTGAGTTACTCGTCGTCATTGCGATCATCGCCATTTTGGCCGCCATGCTTCTCCCGGCTTTGAGCAAGGCCCGCGAGAAAGCCCGGCAGATTTC